>JBAXXB010000276.1:0-6313 GCA_037128115.1 Bacteroidota bacterium | reverse complement strand
GCACCAAGCACTATGCACCAAGCACTATGCACCAAGCACTATGCACCAAGCACTAAGCACAAATTTCAGGCCCACTGCACCTGCAAAATTAACTCCCCATGATCACCTTCCCCAACAGCAAAATTAATCTTGGTCTCTGGGTGACTCAGCGCCGGGCTGACGGGTATCATAATATTCAGACTGTTATGTTCCCGGTTCCCTGGTGTGATATTCTGGAAATTGTTCCTGCCACAGCTAAGGGAACCAGCCTGGTAGTTACGGGCAAGCAATTGGACGCTCCGCCCGAAAATAACCTGTGTTTCCGCGCCTGGCAGCTGATGGCTGAAAATTATGGTATTCCGGCCGTAAAAATGCACCTGCATAAAGTAGTTCCTTCGGGTGCAGGCCTGGGCGGAGGTTCTTCTGATGCATCCTTCGCGTTAAAGATGTTTAACAGTATTTTCAGGCTTGGCCTGGATAATGAAAGCCTGCGCTTACTGGCCGTTCAACTCGGGATGGATTGCCCTTTCTTTGTTGAGAATGTGCCTTCGTTGTCCTCCGGCCGGGGTGATTTCCTTAAACCCGTTCCTATAAACCTGGATGGGTTTCACCTTCTGCTTGTCAAACCGCAGATCCATGTGAGTACCGCTGCTGCCTTTGCCGGGACCAGGCCGCTTTACAGGGAAAATTCTATTGCTGAAATTGTCTCCCTTCATATTGCGGAATGGAAAAAGGAATTACACAATGATTTTGAAGATACAGTATTTGATCTATACCCTGAAATCCAGGAAATTAAATACAGGATGTACCGGCAGGGAGCCGTGTATTCAGCTATGAGCGGCAGCGGTTCGGCCGTATTTGGTTTGTTCACGGGAAAACCGGTACAGCTTGATTTTACCGGTTATGAAGTTTTCCAGAGCTTACTTGGGGGCCATCCGTAACAAGACAATGGCTACAATTCCGTAAATAAAATTCGGGATCCAGAGAGCCACTGCTGCGGGCAGGTTGCCGAAAATAGCAAATACCGAGGTGACCTGCAGCAGGAGTATAAAGGTGAAGGCAATGGCTATTCCCATGCCCAGGTGCATGCCTATCCCTCCCCTCACTTTTCGACTCGAGAGTGCTACACCGATAAAAGTGAGAACCAGGTTGGCGAATGGGAACGTAAGCCTCTTGTATTTTTCCAGGTCAAATTGCCGGGAAAGAGTGCTTCCCCGCATTTCCTCCTGCTTGATAAATGTATTTAACTGGTTGTATGTCATGATTTTGGCATCCTCAATATCGACCATGAAATCGGCAGGTGTAAAAGAGAGAACCGTATCTGTTTCATGCCCCTGGAAAATGGACTCCCCCTGCGGGTGTATTCGGCGAATTATATAATTAGTCATTTTCCAGCGGTTACGAATGCTGTCCCATGCTATCATGTCGGCTTTGAGCTTCAATTTCAGGCCGGTGCTATCGAATTTTTCGAGGGAGAACCGGTATCCTATTTTGCCTATGCTGTTAAAATTCTCAACGTACACATACGTTCCCGGTTCAAGTTGCATGTGCATATTCATTTCATGCAGCTGGAATGGGTTTTTGATATACTGCTTCTCAAAGGTTCGCAAATTCCGGTTGGTAAATGGAATAACATAATTCATCAGGGCGAACGAAAGCACCGTCAGGAAAATCCCTGATATAAGGTAAGGCACAAGCATGCGCCAGAAACTGACCCCGCCGTTAAGGATGGCCACAATTTCGGTGTTCGAAGCCATACGTGAAGTAAAGTAGACAACGGCAATAAAAGTGAACAAGGCGCTGAACATGTTCACGAAATAGGGAATGAAATTGAGATAGTATTGAAAAATAATGGCTTTAAGCGGCGCATCCTTTTCAATGAAATCGTCAATCTTTTCCGAGATATCGAAAATGATGATGATCACCGTAAGTAGCAGGATGGAGTAAAAATACGTTCCCAGGAACTTGCGGATGATGTAAATGTCAATTTTTTTAAGTCCTAACACCTTCTTGTGGCAGTATTTAGTGGTTCATTTCCGACGGGCTACCTTCGCCAGTTACGGTCTTCAAAAGTACAAAACTGATCGTTAGCAACAACGCAGTACGGTTCAATGTGCAGTATCGGCATGATTTTCGTCAAAGCCTGGCAACCAATTGTTTAACCATTGCTGATTTCCAGGAGGAAAAATCACCTTCTTTGATATGCCGGCGGGCTTCGCGAACCAGCCATTGGTAGAAAGCGAGGTTGTGAATGCTTGCAATCATGGGGCCCAGCATTTCGCCTGCCTTAAACAGGTGCTTTACATAAGCCCGGCTGTACTCGTGATCCACGAAAGCGGATCCGTCGGCATCGAGAGGTGAAAAGTCATCTTTCCACTTTTCGTTTTTCAGGTTAATGATTCCTTTTGATGTGAAAAGCATGCCATTGCGCCCGTTGCGGGTTGGCATTACGCAATCGAACATGTCGATTCCCAGGGCAATGTTTTCAAGAATATTGGCGGGTGTTCCGACTCCCATCAGGTAGCGGGGCTTATTTTGAGGCAATATCCCACAAACAAGTTCTGTCATCTCGTACATCTGTTCAATAGGCTCGCCGACTGAAAGCCCGCCGATAGCATTTCCATCCGCATTATAGCCTGCAATAAGTTCGGCTGACTTTATCCGCAGGTCGCGGAAGGTGCTGCCCTGTACAATAGGGAATAGTGATTGCTTATACCCATAATGCGGTTCGGTTTCATTAAACCTTGCCATACAACGGGCGAGCCAGCGGTGGGTGAGATCGAGCGATTTGCTGGCATATTCATAATCGCAAGGCCATGGTGTGCATTCATCAAAGGCCATGATAATGTCCGCTCCTATCACCCTTTGAATATCCATCACGATTTCGGGAGTGAACAGGTGCTTTGATCCGTCGATATGCGAATGAAAAACTACACCTTCGTTGTTGAGTTTTCGCCTTTCAGTCAGTGAGTATACCTGGTATCCTCCGCTGTCGGTGAGTATAGGCCCCTGCCATCCGTTAAACTTATGCAGGCCGCCGGCTTTTGCAAGCACATCCAGCCCGGGGCGGAGGTACAAATGATATGTATTGCTCAGTATGATGTGTGCTTTAATATCCTTCTCTACATCGTGCATGTGCACTGCTTTTACGGCTCCTGCGGTTGCTACAGGCATAAAAGCTGGCGTCTCAATTACACCATGATCGGTCGTTATAGTTCCCCTACGGGCAGCACTTTGAGGATCGGTTATTTTTAATTCGAAATGCATTCGTATTACAGTAATTCAGTAGACAAATAGTATGGAGAAAACCTTTTCTGCATTTAACTTGGCGAGTAAAAACAAGGTGACCCATTATGAATTGATTAACAAAAGAATATTTAACATAGCTATCTGGCAGTAAAACAATATTTTACATGAAAAAGCAGCTGTTATAAACTTTTTCGCAAAGATAGACCATAATTCATTTCAGAATAATACTTTTGTCAGTCCAATTCATGTTATTGATGATTCAGGAATACCTTAAGCAGAATCCGCTGTTGTTTATTACTCTTGCCTTGCTGGCGCTGGCTACGCTGATACAGTTGGTTTACTATTGGGTCATCTATGGAAAAGTCGCTTTCTTCAGGCAGAAAAATGAGTTTGTTCGTTCCGATCAGCCGGTTTCGGTGATCGTTTGTGCCCGCGATGAATACTATAATCTGAAAGAAAACCTTCCTTTTCTATTAACCCAGGATTACTCTTCCTACGAAGTGGTAGTGGTGAACCATGGATCGGAGGACGAAACGGAATATCTGTTAAAGGACTTGGCTTTAGAATATAAAAACCTGAAAATAGTAACGGTTTCACAGGATCTGAATTTCTTTACCGGAAAAAAATTTCCACTATCAATTGGTATAAAATCAGCTAGTTACGAGCTGCTTCTTTTCACTGATGCCGATTGTAAACCAGCAAGTGATCAATGGTTGCGCCGTATGGCTGCCAATTTTACAGAGGGTACCGAGATTGTGCTTGGCTATGGTGCGTACAATAAATCGAAGTCACTGCTTAACCTTTTAATCCGGTTCGATACCACCAGGGTAGCCATGAATTACCTGGGCTTTGCCCGGGCAGGGATGCCTTATATGGGTGTAGGTCGAAATATGGCTTATCGTAAATCGCTGTTTTACCGGCAGAACGGGTTTATAGCACATTACCGTATACAGTCGGGTGACGATGATTTGTTTGTTAACAAGGCTGCAACTGCAAAAAATACCCGTATCGAGATACAGCCAGAGGCACATACCTTAAGCGCTCCAAAAACGACTTTTAATCAATGGGTCAGGCAAAAACGCCGTCACCTGATGACCGGGGGCTATTACAAAGCTTCTCATAAATTTATGCTGGGCTTGTTTGCTTTGACCCAGGTATTGTACTGGGCTTCGGCAATAATTCTGCTTGTATTTTGGTTTCAGCCGTATATTGTTTTGGGGTTAATTGTGTTACGGATCTTCTCGCAGTTACTGATAACGGGCAAGGTGATGCGAAAACTTTCCGAAAAAGGATTTTTATTACTGGTGCCTTTGTTCGAACTCTTCCTGCTTGTAGTAAGCCCTATACTGGCTATAGCAAACGTTTTGAACAAGCCAGTGAAATGGAGATAATATTTTTCCGGCTTTTCATTTAACAAAATCGTATTAATTTGGTTATTAATACATTCATCCGAATTTAACTGGTTTCATTAATTTTCAGGGCAGTGGTCAAAACAGAGGGCAATGATGGTGTCGGCAATTCCGGGCGTGATGCACTCTTGGTCAGGCAGATCCTGGATTCGGGCAACAGATCCGCTTATGCGCAATTAATGGATGCCTATTTTGACAAGGTGTATTCCAGGATGCTGAAAATGACGGGTCAGCCCGGTGATGCGGAAGACCTGGCCATGGAGGCCTTTAATAAAGCATTCAGTAAACTCGATCAATACACGGCTGATTTTGCGTTCAGTACCTGGCTATACCGTATTGCCAAAAACAATTGCATAGATCATCTCAGGCGAAATAAGAAAGATAATGACAGCAAGGCAAATCCACATGAAGCCGAGGTGGGTATTGCAGCGCACGAACTGGCCAACCAACTCCCCAGTCCCGAACAGTTGCTGATCAATCAACAGGAAACCATGTTGCTGCGTGAGATAGTAGAAACCTTACATCCTAAATACAAGGATATCATTAAATTGCATTATTTCAAGGAATTATCCTGCGAAGAAATCGCAAGTTATCTCGATCTTCCGGAAGGTACCGTTAAAGTACGCCTGTTCAGGGCGAGGGAGTTACTGTATAATATTATGAGTAAATCCTGAGCGTACTGAAACGTAGGCCCTGTTTTATAAAGATTATTTCTGATTAATTGCTTACTGTCGCTATTTTGGTCACAGCTGCGGCATCCAATGCTTTTCTGCAGGCAACACGACCCGCTTCAATAAGTTCTTCGGACTTGTAAAAATCGAAGAGAGAGGCTATTTCATAGGAAATGTCAATGACTAAATCAGGTTTGTATTTTTCGATATAAATATCTGCAACTTTGTTTTGAGAGAGGTTGATCGAATCGGAGATCACATCGAAGAGGTTGACCAGTTTTGGCTTTGGCTGTTTGCCGTTCCTGTATTTTTCAACATAATGGTCAATCATGCCTGACCACTTTTCGTTAAGGGTTTCTTTTAATTTAACATAGTGCTTTTCAAGTTCATTTTGCTCCGGAATAGTTCGTGGTAGGTGATAGGGGATATTGGAATTAACATTCACAGCAACCAGCATGTCGTGGCCGGATCGCGTTACCAGGTCAAGTGGTAAAGGGTTCAGTACACCTCCATCCACCAGCAGCATGCCGTCAGTGGTTACAGGCAGAAAAACGGTTGGGATGGAGATAGAGGCACGGATCGCATTTAATAAACTGCCTTTGGTGAAAATGACTTCCTTATGGCCGATCAGGTCGACGGCGACGCATGCAAAGGGCATGGATAAATCTTCGATGTTAATTTCGCCGACAAATTCAGCCAGCACTTTCAATATCTTTTCACCTTTAATAAGGCCTCCGTGGCTGATGGTCAAATCCATGAATTTAATAACGTCCATCCTTGTAAACGAGAGCAGCCATTCTGTAAACTCGGGAAGTGAGCCTTTGGCCAGCATTCCGCCCACCAGCGATCCCATGGAAGTGCCGGCAACCGAGGTAATAGTATACCCTGATTTCAGCAATTCCTCAATTACACCTATATGGGCTACTCCCCTTGCTCCTCCGCCCGAAAGTACCAGTGCAACATTGCGTGTCATAAGACTTGATGTTATAATATAAACCCGACGGT
>JBAXXB010000275.1:0-6333 GCA_037128115.1 Bacteroidota bacterium | reverse complement strand
GGTTTAGATGCGCCGCTTGAAATTATTTTCGAGAGCATGGAATTGAGAGCCTATTAAATAAAATGGTGCCCACACGCGTCTGAAAAAAGACGCGCGCGAACGAAGGTTTGATTATACCCCTGATACGAATGATTGGAGCAATAAACCAAATAGCCCGCAATACAGAACTGCGGGCTATTTAGTTATAGTTAATTGAAGTATTTAGCTAAGGGATTACATCCGTTTCAGCAGCCTGTAACACTTCTTTCGTATCAGCATCGTACACAAAAGCAACCACACGGCAGTTTTTGGGAACCAGGGTGTTGAGATTGAAAGCGGTAAAGTGCATAGGAAAAGTTTTAACAACAGCAGCAGAGGATGTGTTTTCCTTCAGCAATATGGGTGTGCCCCAACTGCCGTTAACGGCCCCGCGCATCACATGCATATGCACAAAATCCAGGATCTCGGGGGTTGCACCCACGGAGGCATCGCTGTTTTTCTGGGCCGAAACAATGCTGTCTTCAGTAATAACCACCGAAAGATTGAGCGAACGACCTGTAATGCTTTGCAGGAAAGTAGTTTTCGTATGTATGCATAATTTATCTGCATCCGCATCGTATTCGGTAATCAGCTGCAGGTCCACCAGGGGTGTCCCGGTCACAGTCGTTTTTACTGCAGCGGCCCATGCCGGGGGAGTGAGAACCTGGTGGTTATCGGGGAATCCTATCCGGCTCACCATTCCATTGGGGTTACCTACTGCTCCTACTTTAAAGTAATTATCCCAATCGGTACCGGCTGCCGTGCGGAAATCGTAAGCCCAAACCGGGTCGCTGGCGCTCACCTTGGCAAAAAAGCCGGCATGCACGGCAATTACAACCAGCGAATCCTTGTACTGTGCCTTTAAGTCACGGGCAATCACGCCGGCGCGCGGGCAATTGGGGCAATTGTGACCGGTATAATCTTCGAGCAGGGCACGTTTAATATGGCTGGTCACTGCCGGAAATTCCGGGGCAGGACACTGTGCGGTATCATCTGCTCCCGGCACAACATAGGGAGACTCTATTTTATCGCAGGCCGCAAAGAGAAGCATGAACAGGCTTGAATAAACGAGTATTTTGAAGTAATGTATCTTTTTCATGATCGTTCGGATTAAAAGCTGGATGTAATTGAAATGGTCAACCCATTGGCAGCAGGTACGTTGCGGCATACCCCGCCTACACAAACCACTCCTTCGCGCTGCCTGCCATAGGAAACCTGTATACGGTTGGCATCGTTGTTATAAGCCAAGGCGACCATGGGGTAATGGTAACGTTTATCGCTGTCAGCATTTCCCGAATTGTACAGGTCAGCCATGCTGACAAACCACTTCGGGGCAATGGAATATTCCAGGAGACCATAAACCCAGTTTCCCTGGTCCTGCTTGGTCATTAACGCCTGGGCTTCCAGCCTGATGGCTTTGGTAGGCGTGATTTTATAGGTCATGTCCGAAACCAGTATATGTGCATGAATATAGGGCTCATCGTGGTTCTGAATCTCCTTGATGTTAAATCCTTCATACATATAGGTAAAAAGCAGCTTGAAGCTTTTCGAGAATTTATGCCCGATTTCCAGTGTCATGTCGCGGTAGTAATTCGTATTCCCGATTTTGAAAAACTCAGTGGTATAGCCGAGTGTACCGTTTGGATTGGCAAAGATGGTATCGGCCGCTAGGGCATTCTTCACAATGGAATTTACTGCCGAAAAATTGAGAGCCAGGTCGGTGCCGTAATGACCACCCAGCCAGGTGTCTTTCTTAATTTTATAATTCAGCTGCGCTTCCATGCCCATTTCATCATTGGGTATGGTTCCGTAAGGATACAAGGCAGCCAGCGTGTATGTCTGTTGTTTGGTGATTGCCGGCAGGTAATTGATATCCAGCGCCTTGTCGGCCCCGGTCCGTTTCGACTTAAACGTCATATTATCGAGGCGTTTGGCCTGAACAAATGCGCCGAAACCTTTCTGGTTGTATGATAGTGTGAGCAGCAGGGCTTCCCCTTTTTTATAGATATAGTCGTTGTGATCGTTGGGGTCATTGATCTTCTGGGCATACTCGCCCGACAGGCCGAAATTCCCGTAAGCCAGGTTAACTCTTCCGGCCGAAGCGCCCACATTCAGCGGCAGGATCAGCAGTTCGCTCTCCTTGGTCTTGCCGTTGTAAGTATTGTATTTATTATAGATTTGCTCATCCGCTTCATACTTGCTGATGAAACTCCCGCCAAACTGCACCCTCAGCTTACTTCCGCCGAAGGATTCAATCATTTCGTTCAGGTTAAAATCGGCATCAGCCCCGCGCACAATGCCCGGTCCTTTATCCCAGTAGAAGCGCTGTGTGCCGTAAATCCCTTTTATTTCGACGCCTTTCATGGGACTAAACTTTATACGTATGCCGTTCAGCGAATTGTCGTAGCCCAGGTTGTGCTCCTCGTAGGTACGGAACACCAGGCCGCTGCCAAACTGTTCGTAGATATGCCCTGCCGTTACCTGGAACTGCCCGGTTTTATAATCCACAAACCAATATGGGACTCCTGTTCCCTTATAGCGCGGATCGTAACCGTTAACTGGATTCAGGTAGGTTTCGTAGCGCAGCCCGGCGTTGAAATTGCCGGAGGTATAGGTAATATTCGCCCAGCTGTTCATCATCATTTTCTCCGGCACAGGCAGTGCCCCTATGGCCGAATCGACGCGGTAGTACTGTGCGTCGACCTGGAAGTTGCCACTTACATGGCTTCCGATAGAATTACTTTGGCCTAGAAGCAGGGAAGGAACAAAGCAAACAAGCACAACCAGCAGGGTCGTGTACAAAAATAACTGTGTTTTCAAGACGTTTGGGTTTGATGGGGGTTGGGCATAAGGTTCGGCAAATCTACATATTTCTTGCGAAAAAAAAAGCCCCCGGGAAAATTGTAATACCCTGATTACGCATTTACCCGAAGGATCTTTGTGTTGTGAAAAAAACAGGGAAAATTGCCCGGTTTCCTGCACACAATATTTGAGCGGCCGACTTAGTGTGATACAGGTTCCCCTGCGTTCACCTTGCGCACAACATTGATAAGGTCAAGTTCGGCGCCTTCGCTGAAACTGGTATGCTGCCATACGATTTCACCTTTGCCGTTAACCACGAAAGTATGCGGCACCGCATTTACATTCATGGCACGTTTGAGCTCCCCGTTCGGGTCAAGCAATACATCGTAGTTCCATCCTTTGCCATTCACCAGGGTTTTAACCTGGGCCGTGGAACGTGAATCGTCGATAGAAACGGCATACAGTTTTACGCCCGTCTCCTTCTGCCAGTCTTCGTATACATCAGCAATAGTGGTGAGTTCTTTGATACAGGGCTTGCACCAGGTGGCCCAGAAACTGATAATGAAAGGCTTGCCGTCATTGAAAAGTTTATCGGTCATTACTTTTTTCCCATTCATATCGGTAACCGTAGCATTGGGGAGTTTAAAAAGCACCGGCTCGGCAGTTTTTTCCTGTGCCAGTAAAGTAGTTCCGAAAAAAAGCATAATTGCAGCTAAAAGGATGTTTTTCATCGTTGGTTAGGGTTGATTTGAGTTTATCTTATGTTTTATGCTTGTGGATAATACACTTCGAGTATTTTGGATTCTTCCAGGGGGACAATCCGTATTCGCTCCATTACGGCTGGTATCAGCATTACCTCGCCGGCCTGCAGGGTTTCGACGCCTTCGTCGTATTCGACCATACATTTCCCCTCGGCGCACTGAAGGATGACAAACGAATCGAGCCCGCTGTAATCCTTAACAACAGGCGTGCCAAAATGAATCAGGCTGGTGTTGAAATAGGTACTCTCCACTACCAGAACCGTTTTGTTGAACTCGTGATCGTATTCGGTACGATAATTTTCGTGCCGGGTAAAATCGAGGGCTTCGAGGGCCAGGTCGGTATGTAGCTGCCGGGGATTACCCTTGTCATCCACCCTGTCGAAATCGTAGATGCGGTAGGTAAGGTCGCTGGTCTGCTGTATTTCGAAAATAAGTAAACCCGGGCCTAAGGCATGCACCCTTCCGGAAGGTATAAAGAATACGTCTCCTTTCTGAACCTGTTCATAGTTCATGATCTCTTTGATGGTACCCTGTTCCAGGTTCGAAAGATAAAGGTCAGCATTCATCTCCCTGTTAAAACCACTGATCAGCCGGGCACCGGGTTCGGCATCGGCCACATACCACATCTCGGTTTTCCCGGAATCGTTATGGCGGTTTGCGGCCAGTGTATCGTCGGGATGAACCTGTATCGAAAGCCAGTCGTTCGAATTGAGGATTTTAATGAGCAAGGGAAACTTATTGCCGTATTTTTCAAATACAACTTCCCCTACCAGGTCTTCCATATACACTTCGATAAGCTCGTCAAGCTGGTTTTCGGCCAGGAAGCCGTTGTTAACCACGCTGACGTCGTCACCGTAGCCCGACAGCACCCAGGCTTCGCCGCAATTAGGCCGGGGGGCAAAATCCATCCCAAAAACCGTACGGATTTTATCGCCTCCCCATATTTTTTCCTTGAATACAGGTTTGAATTTCAATGGATACAAATCACTCATCAGCCGGCTCCAATTCTTTATTTATCAGTATTTTAAACTATAGTTCATTCCATTTGAAGGGTCAAAAGTACAATAATATCTTTTCCCGGCGACAGGCAGGCACGTGTCAAACTGTGGAATCCATCCAAAACCCAAAAAAAAAGTATTTTTGCTGGTCCGGTTAAGCATTTAATAAAACACACTCCTGCTGTCAGTTAATAAATCCCGGGATCTTTGCAGGAGGCCTAAGATTATTTAAAGAAATCATATAGTATTGAGTAAGGCTTTTCAGTTTTTAATCCATAAATCGTACCTTGTACCCCCAATCTTATTCCTAATTAATTGTTCAGCATTATGCCCGAAATTAAATCCATCTGTGTTTTCTGTGGCTCCAGTGCCGGAAGCCGGGAAGAATATACTCTCAAAGCCCGCGACCTGGGCCTCCTCTTTGTCGAAAAGGGAATCACCCTGGTGTATGGCGGCAGCAATGTCGGAATCATGCATGTGATTGCCGATACCATGATGCAGGCCGGGGGCAGGGTTGTTGGTGTTATGCCGCATACCCTTATCGAGCGCGAGGTAGCCCACCGCAATATCAGCGAATTTCACACCGTAAGTACCATGTCGGAACGCAAGGCCGTGATGGATGAACTTTCGGATGCTTTTATAGCCATGCCGGGCGGAATTGGCACCCTCGACGAACTTTTCGAAGTGATGAGCTGGAACCAGCTTGACCTGATCACGAAACCGGTGGCGCTGTATAATGTACTCGGCTATTACGACCAGCTTATTAAGTTTCTTGATCATTCCGTGGATCAGCGCTTTGTAAAGCCGGAACACCGCATCAACCTGATTACCGAAAGCGACGAAACTATTCTCCTCGAAAAAATTATCAATTACCAGGCGGTAAAAGTGGATGGCGGCAAATGGATAAAGGAACTGAAAAACAATACGTTCTAATGAAATATTCGGTCGACTGGACCGGGAATTTCCCCCATACTCCCGTCAAACCAAACTTTTTCAACTTTCAACTTCAGTCTAATGCACTTTAGGCACTTTAGCGCACTATAGGCATTCCAGGCACTTCTTTAACCCACATTTTCCCGACCTTTGCAAAAAACAACAGCATGCTTATCATTGGAATTACCGGAACATTAGGCGCAGGAAAAGGCACCATTGTCGATTACCTGGTGCAGGAGAAGGGTTTTGTGCATTTTTCGGTACGCGGGTATATTACGGAGGAAATTATCCGTCAGGAATTGCCTGTGAACCGCGACAGCATGGTAACGGTTGCCAATAAGTTGCGTGCTGACCATTCCCCTTCCTATATTATCGACCGGCTGTATGACCAGGCCTTGCTTACGGGCAAAAACTGTATAATCGAAAGCATACGCACACCCGGCGAAGTGCAGTCGCTGAGGGAAAAAGGAAATTTCGTGCTTTTTGCCGTCGATGCGGACCCCGTGTTACGCTACGATCGCATAGTAATGCGTAATTCCGAGACCGACCGTATTTCGTATAAAATCTTTATCGAAAATGAGGAGCAACCTTCGGACGAACCGGAGGAACTCGACCTCGCTGGCCGTCAGCGGCCGGTCGGCGGAGAGCACGAAAAGGACGAGGTCGGCCCGCGGGATGAAGCCCTGCGCGACCGCTCCCTGGCGGGAGACGACGGCGTTGGCGCCCGGGGTGTCGACGATGGTGACGGCCCGCAGGAGCGGGGCCGGGCTTCGTGGTTGGCCTCAACCTCATCAAGGTCGTAGATGTAATTGACCATCATT
>JBAXXB010000274.1:0-6344 GCA_037128115.1 Bacteroidota bacterium | reverse complement strand
AGGCTCACAAGCCAGTCTGAAATTAAAAAAGCCGGGTGACTTTGCAGAAACCCGGCTTTGTAATTTAATTGAATAATGGATTTATTTACTAAAATCCATTTCGGACAAACGTTTATAGCCCATATATCGCCTTTTAGCATTCTCCTGAGCAGCTTCGAATAATTCGACTGCCTCGGTCGGGAACGATTTCATAAGCGAAGTATAACGCATTTCCGATTTCAGGAAGTCCTGAAACAAGGAAAAATCAGGTTCTTTGCTGTCAAGCTGGAAAGGATTTTTTCCTTCGGCTTCCAACATAGGATTGTAACGGTAGTTATGCCAGTAACCGGCTTTAACGGCGTCGTCCTGCTGTTGCTGAGCTTTCTCCATTCCTGCGTGCAAACCGTGGTTGATACAGGTTGAATAAGCGATGATAAGTGATGGTCCCGGGTAAGCTTCTGCTTCACGCAATGCTTTCAGGTACTGTGTCTGGTTTGAACCCATGGCAACCTGTGCAACGTAAACATAACCGTAACTCATAGCCATCATGCCCAGGTCTTTTTTACGTACCTTCTTTCCCGAAGCAGCAAACTTGGCAACTGCACCAACCGGGGTTGATTTAGAAGCCTGGCCACCGGTATTTGAATACACTTCAGTGTCAACAACAAGTACATTTACATCTTCACCCGAAGCCAGTACATGGTCAAGGCCACCGTATCCTATATCATAGGCCCATCCGTCTCCACCAAACATCCAAACTGATTTCTTGATAAAGTACTGTTTCAAAGCCAGTAATTCCTTTGCAAGATCTGTATTTGATGTTTCAAGTACTGGAACAACCTTTGCTGTAGCTTCTTTTGAAAGCAAAGCATTATTCTTACCGGCTATCCAAAGAGCACAAGCTTCTTTAAGGTCAGCGCTGAAATCACCATCAACAATCAGCTGCATTTTTTCTGCTACACGGCTACGGAGCTTATCCACACCCATTGCCATTCCGAATCCATACTCAGCATTATCTTCGAACAGCGAGTTAGCCCATGACGGACCGCATCCCTTTGCGTTGGTTGTATATGGTGTCGATGGAGCCGATCCGCCATAAATTGACGAACAACCGGTAGCATTAGCAACCATCATACGATCACCGAACAATTGGGTAATCAGCTTAATGTAAGGTGTTTCACCGCAACCGGCACAAGCTCCGGAGAACTCGAACAACGGCTGAGCAAACTGGCTGTTTTTAACATTCTGCTCTTTCGGAGCCAGGGTGTCTTTATATGTAACCTTGGCAGCAACATAGTCCCATGCTTCAGTCTGGTGCATCTGTGTTTCAAGAGGTTTCATCACTAAAGCCTTGGTTTTGGCCGGACAAACATCGGCACAGTTACCGCAACCGGTACAATCCAAGGGACTGATCTGGATACGGAACTGAAGTCCTTCGAAAGTTTTTGGGATTGCTTTTAAGGTTGCAGTGCCATCAGGTAAACCTTTCAGTTCAGCTTCATTAAGCAGGAACGGGCGGATTACAGCGTGAGGACAAACGAAAGCACATTGGTTACACTGTATGCAATTATCCGAGATCCATTCAGGAACATTGACAGCAATACCACGTTTTTCATAAGCAGCTGTTCCTTGCGGGAATGTACCATCTTCGCGGCCCAGGAAAGCACTTACAGGTAAATCATCACCTTTCATGCTGTTAATAGGCTCAACCATATTCTTGATAAAATCAGGAATATTGCGGGTATCTTTTGTCGCTTCAATAACAAGTGTTTTCCACTCGGCGGGTATGCTTACTTCAACAACATCAGCGCCTCTTTCGATAGCTGCGATGTTCATACTTACAATCTCTTCGCCTTTACGGCCAAAAGTTTTCTTTACAGCGGTCTTCATAGCTGAGAGAGCCAGATCGTAAGGAATCACACCCGAGATTTTGAAGAATGCAGCCTGGAGAATGGTATTGGTACGGTTACCAAGGCCAATTTCTTCAGCAATATTGGTGGCGTTGATGGTGTAGAACCTGATTTCGTTCTCAGCCATATACTTCTTCATATGATCCGGAAGGCGGTTACGGCTTTCTTCAGCATCCCAGATACTGTTCAGCAGGAAGGTTCCACCTTTTTTCAAACCTTTCAGCATATCATATTTGTTCAGGTAAGCAGGAACATGACAAGCCACAAAGTCGGGACTGTTAACCAAATAAGGTGAACGGATAGGATGATCGCCAAAACGCAGGTGGGAAGTAGTGATACCACCTGATTTCTTTGAGTCGTATGCAAAATAGGCCTGGGCATATTTATCAGTGTTATCACCGATAATCTTAATGGAGTTTTTATTTGCTCCTACAGTACCATCCGAACCTAAACCATAGAATTTAGCCTGGAAGGTTCCCTTATCGGAAAGATCGATTTCAGGAAGCATAGGAAGTGAAGTGAAAGACACATCATCAACAATACCTACAGTGAAATGATTTTTAGGTTCATTCAATTTCAGGTTGTTAAACACTGAAATCATCATAGCTGGGGTGGTATCCTTAGAGCTGAGGCCATAACGTCCGCCAACGATAAGCGGTTTGTTTGCTTTATCGTAGAAAATATCGCGGATATCGAGGTATAAAGGATCTCCTGTGGCGCCTGGTTCTTTTGTCCGATCAAGAACACAAACACGCTTCACTGTTGAAGGAAGAACGTTGAAGAAATATTTAGGCGAGAATGGACGATATAAATGTACACTGATAAGACCAAGTTTTTCACCTTTTGCGTTCAGGTAATCAATGACCTCTTTCAGTGTTTCTGTAATCGAACCCATTGCAACTACAATGTTTTCAGCATCTTTTGCACCATAATAAGTAAAAGGATGGTATTCGCGACCAACAGCTTTGCTGATCTGTTGCATGTAATCTTCAACGATATCAGGAACTGCATCGTAGAAAAGATTGGCAGCTTCGCGGCTCTGGAAATAAATATCAGGATTCTGAGCTGTACCGCGGGTAACAGGATGCTCGGGATTGAGAGCGCGTTCGCGGAATTCCTTAAGTGCATCATAATCAAGCAGTTTTGCAAGATCAGCTGTTTCAGGATATTCAACTTTCTGAATTTCATGTGAAGTACGGAAACCATCGAAGAAATGCATAAAAGGTACTCTTGATCGAATAGCTGCAAGGTGAGCGATACCTGCAATATCCATTATTTCCTGAACACTTCCGGTTGCCAGCATGGCAAACCCGGTTTGACGTGTGGAATAAATATCGCTATGATCGCCAAAAATTGAAAGGGCCTGGGCTGCGAGGCTACGAGCTGAAACATGGAAAACGGCTGGCAATAATTCACCTGCAATTTTATACATGTTAGGAATCATAAGCAGAAGACCCTGGGAAGCAGTATAGGTTGTTGTAAGAGCACCAACCTGCATCGATCCGTGTAACGTACCGGCAGCACCACCTTCACTCTGCATTTCAACAACACGTACTGTTTCGCCAAATATATTCTTACGGCCGTAAGCTGCCCATTCGTCAACGTATTCGGCCATTGTTGAGGAGGGTGTGATTGGGTAAATTGCAGCTACTTCACTAAACATGTATGCAATATGCGCGGCAGCATAATTGCCGTCACACGTTACATATTTTTTCTTGTCACTCATATGTTTGATTATTAAATTATTTACTTTACAAATTTTGTTGGCTTCCTTAAAAAGCGGTGCAAAATTACTCCTTTATAAGGAATTGAGGTTTGATATTTATAGAAAATACGGCACAAACACCTAATTTAAAATGATTATAGATTATAGGAACAGTAAATATCAGCATGTTATCCGAAATTAGCACCTGTATACTGGCAATATTTTCAAAGAAATAAAAAAATTCAGGTATTGCATTACTCATATCCGAAAATTCACTAATTTTCCGCATCAAAAACCGGTTTCACAATTTTCAAATTTTATTCATAAAACCTTATTGGAGGAAAACATAATGATTAACCTGGCTACGAATTATATGGGAATTGAACTTAAAAATCCCATTATTGCAGGTGCATGTGGCTTGTCGGCTGACATGAATATGCTAAAAAAACTTGAGGAGGCAGGAGCTGCTGCCATTGTGTTTAAAACGTTATTCGAAGAGCAGATCAACCTGGAAAGCGCTCATTTCGATGACCAGTTGGAGGCGATGGCAGGTCTTCATGCCGAAATGACAAGCCTGTATCCAAAACTGCAGCACTCCGGCCCTGAGGTACACCTTGTAAATTTACGTAAAGCAAAGGAATCGCTAGGTATTCCTGTGATCGCCAGCCTTAATTGCCTCTACGACCATACCTGGTTGGAATATGCCCGGCTCATTGAAAAAACAGGCGTCGACGGTATTGAACTAAACTTTTATTTCGTTCCCGGCGATTTTGAGGCCGATGGCAGGACCATTGAAGAGACTCATCTCGAACTGGTTAAGTCTGTTAAATCAAAAATCACTATCCCGGTCAGCGTCAAACTCAGTTCCTTTTATTCGAACCCTTTGAATTTTATTTCGAGGCTGGACAAGGCTGGTGTAAATGCAGTTGTACTTTTTAACCGTATGTTTGAACCTGAGATCAATGTTTCGGAAATCAAACACACAGTCCCCTATTACCTGAGTCATGAGGGAGATTACAGGCTGGCTTTGAGGTATGCCGGATTACTATTTGGCAATGTAAATGCACAGGTTTGTGCCAATACGGGAATTTACCAGGGCAATGATGTAATCAAAATGTTATTGGCCGGCGCTGATTGTGTGCAGGTAGTCAGCACTTTGTATAAAAACAAACCTGAACACATTTCGACCATGCTAAGCGACATTGAATCCTGGATGGAATCAAAAAAATTCAATTCCATTTCTGATTTTAGGGGAAAACTTTCGAAGAAAGAAATGAAGGACCCCTTTGTTTACAAGCGCGGACAATATATCGATCTGTTACTGGGTTCGGACCAATTATTAAAATAACCAGCATTTCTTCTGATAATTAGACCCTGCGCCGGATAAGCCAGGGTTTTTTATTTGACTTCAGTTTCAATAGAACCTGGAAACTTAGCACCCTGTCAAATGCCGGGAATAAGGAAAAAACAGAACCTGTAAAAAACAAAAAACCGGCCGAAGCCGGTTTTCGTCTTACGAGTCAATAATAGGAGTTATTTGAGCTGTAATTTTTCTAAAATATTTTTTGCTTCCTGATGGTGGTAATTATCCGGGTTATTAGCAACTATTAAAAATTGGTCGATAGCCTTGTCTTTCTGGTTGTCCTTCAGGTAACACAGACCCAGGTACCACTCAGCGTGCTCTATATAAAGATTATCGTTTTGCTTGATTATCGTATTGAATGCATTTATTGCTGCATTGGAATTATTGGTTTCAATGTTTGAAATTCCATAATAAAACCATACTGCAATATTCGAATTGTCTTTATCAAGGATATTTTTAAACAATTCGGCAGCCGTTTTGAAGTCCTTTTGCTGGAATTTGATCACGGCCTCTACAATATTCTGATCTCCACGTGTCAGATCCACCACATTTTCTGAATTGTAATACTGGCTGAACAAAGAATCATTTGATAATGAATGGTTTACTTGAAAATACAGAACTCCGGCACAAGCAAACACAGCCACCATTGAAGCGGCAGCGTACCACCATTTGCGAGTATTGATGCGAACCACCTTCACTTCGGACTTCACGCCCCTGCCTGTCTCGATAGCCCTGACCAACTTTTTGCGAAGGTCAATTTCACCCTCCCTTGAGATCGCCGCTTCAATATTTTGCGAGAGCTTCATTTCCTCTGCCAGGTCTGGGTTCGATTTTATTTCCTTTATGAAAGCGACCTGCTCAGCGGGTGCCATTTCATTTGCAAGAAATTCCTCAATGCTGGCTGAATGCTTAAAACTAGTTGTCATTCTTATTGAATTTTTGGCTTCGTGGGTCACTAGCAATTCGTCTTTTTAACTCTTCTTTACACATATATTTCCTTGTTTTTGCATACTTTTCGGTTTTAAAGCCAAGTATTGCAGCAATCTCACGTAAGGAGGTTTTTTTCGCAAAGAGCCTTAACACTTTCTGGCAGTCTTCGGGTAACGAAAGAAAGTGAATTTGTATAACTCTATGCATCTCGGCCTCTGCAATACTTGCTTCCTGAAGTATGTCATTCGGCAGATCAATATACCCCTCCACGTCGGTAAGTTTGTCGAAAATCGCTTTCCGCTTATTTAGCTTCTGAAGCCAAAGATTCCGGCAAACCGAATACATGAATGTTTTAAAAGAACTGGTAAGTACAAGCTGGTTGACGCTGATTTTATTATAAATAATCATTAGTAACCGACAAAACTTATAAGTGAACAAGTCGGTCAACCGAGGCTGA
>JBAXXB010000273.1:0-6367 GCA_037128115.1 Bacteroidota bacterium | reverse complement strand
TTAGAGAGACCTTCCCTGCTGATCACGCTGCCATTTCTGTTGTCTTTTAGCCAGAGGACTATCCTGCCGCTCATATCCGTTACCAACAGATCCAATGGCATAGTATTAACAGGTAGACGTATGCTTGCTTTTTCGGAAATTGGATTTGGGAATATGGAGCAAGGTTCTGTAGGATTCGGCTTTGCTATTGAGGTTACTAATAAGCAGGAAGTGGGGTCGCCCGTGAGTGCAGGCTGACCGTTAACCGAAAAGCATTCGAGCATTGAGCCGAATTCGAAAGGCGGCCAAAGGCTGAACAGGGAACCGAATAAGCCGAACGAGCTGCCTACGCCTTCAATAAGATAGGCATACTCATTTTGAAGGTTATAGGTAACTGCCAGCCCGAAACGCTTATGATAGATGGCGCCAACCAGCACTGAATCAATGGACTCGATACATATAAAATTATCCTGGCCATACCAGCTCGGGTTATACAAGTAAGAGGCCGAAAGCGTATCGTGCAATTTGAGATTGAAATCGTACAAAAGCTGCTCCGCTATTTCTCCGGAAGGCACAAAAAACACTTTTCTTGCATCGCTGTCATTTCGAATTGCCCCGGCATAATTCACGAAAAAAGTGGAATACCCGCCTGTTATACACCATCCCCCGGGATTGTTGGCATACATTACCCCCGAATGTTCCACTTTCGTGTAGGAATAAGCCCCGATCACAGTATCGCCTTGCAGCACATACTGATAGTCGGAACAGCGGCACTGGTAACCCTGGCTGGATTCGCGCCAGTATGCCCCGCTCTCCGGAAACGGATGATATACTGTAGTTTGTGGAAAAGCAGAATTAATTCCGACCAATGAAAACCAAAAGATGAAGATTAGTTTTTTCATAATCAAAGGAATATGGAGATTGTCAATCCTTCTACCAATCGTAAAAGTTTAAATACTTTACCGCGTATAGGTATTCCTACTGATGTATCATTAAGCGAAGATACAAAAAGCGGAACAGGGAGGTATAATTCCAATAAATTAAAAACAGTACTCTCCAATATAAAAAGCATTTCAAAATCCCATTTTTCGGAAAACTTTTTTTTGTACTTTTGCACGCGCAAAAGCATACCTTCTTTAAAAGAACATTATTCCCAATAAAATCCTAATAAACAATACTATTATGGCTAAATCAAAATTAAAAAGCGTTTATACTTTTGGCAATAAAAAGGCTGAAGGAGACGCTTCGATGAAGAACCTGCTCGGTGGCAAGGGTGCCAACCTTTGCGAAATGAACCTCATTGGTGTACCGGTTCCTCCGGGATTTACCATTACCACTGAGATGTGTACCGTGTACAACAAAGAAGGACGCGAAAAAGTCCTGAAAATGATCAAGAGCGAAGTTGAAGATGGTATCGCTTACATTGAAAAACACATGGGTTCAAAATTCACTGACAGCAAAAACCCTTGTCTTGTTTCTGTTCGTTCAGGCTCGCGCGCTTCGATGCCGGGAATGATGGACACCATCCTGAACCTCGGCTTGAACGACGAAGCTGTTAAAGGCCTTGTTAAAAAAACAGGTAATGAGCGTTTTGTATGGGATTCGTACCGCCGTTTTGTTCAAATGTACGGTGATGTAGTTTTGGGTATGAAACCTGCCTCGAAAGAAGATCACGACCCGTTCGAGGAAATTATCGATCAGCTTAAAGAAGAAAAAGGTGTTAAACTTGACAACCAGTTTTCGCCTGACGACCTGAAAGAAATGGTTGCCCGCTTTAAGAAAGCAGTTAAAAAAGTTACAGGTCACGATTTCCCGAGCGACCCATGGGAACAACTCTGGGGAGCTATCTGTTCAGTATTTGACAGCTGGATGAACGAACGTGCTATTTATTACCGCGAGCTCAATAACATTCCAGAAGAATGGGGAACAGCCGTTAATATCCAGGCAATGGTATTCGGTAATATGGGCGAAAACTCAGCTACCGGAGTTGCTTTTACCCGTGATGCAAGCACAGGCGAAGACCTTTTTAACGGCGAATACTTAATCAATGCCCAGGGCGAAGATGTAGTTGCCGGTATACGTACACCCCAGCAGATTACAATCGAAGGCTCAAAACGTTGGGCTAAGCTGGCAGGAGTAAGCGAAAAAGACCGTAAGAACAACTATCCTTCATTGGAAGAAACTATGCCGAAAATTTTCAAGGAACTCATGGATATTGAGACTAAACTTGAAAAACATTACAAGGACATGCAGGATATTGAGTTTACTATACAGGATGGAAAACTCTGGATGCTGCAGACCCGCAGTGGAAAACGCACAGGCGCTGCCATGGTAAAAATGGCTGTTGATATGTACGAGGAAAAACTGCTCGACGAAAAAACTGCTATTTTACGCGTGGAGCCTAGCAAACTGGATGAACTACTTCACCCTGTTTTCGAAACTGCAGCCATGAAAAAAGCTAAGGTTCTTGCTCAAGGCTTACCCGCTTCACCAGGAGCCGCAACAGGACAAATCGTTTTCTTTGCTGACGATGCTGAAACATGGGCAAAAGAAGGCAAAAAGATCGTTCTGGTACGTGTTGAAACATCACCTGAAGATCTTAAAGGTATGGTTGTTGCCGAAGGTATTCTTACCGCTCGTGGCGGTATGACCTCGCATGCTGCAGTTGTTGCCCGTGGTATGGGTAAGTGCTGTGTATCCGGTGCAGGTAGCCTTAAAATTGATTATAAGACCCGTACCATCGAAGTTGGCGGAGTTAGCCTGAAAGAAGGCGACTGGCTTTCACTCAACGGTTCAACAGGCGAAGTTTATGAAGGAAAAATCGGCACCATGGAAGCTGCCCTGAGTGGCGACTTTGGCAAATTGATGGAAATGGCCGACAAGCATTCACGTATGCTTGTTCGTACCAATGCCGATACTCCACACGATGCACAGGTTGCACGCAACTTCGGCGCTAAAGGTATTGGCCTCTGCCGCACCGAGCATATGTTCTTCGAAGGCGTTAAGATCAAAGCCATGCGCGAAATGATACTTGCTGATGATGAAGCAGGTCGCCGTGTTGCTCTTGCAAAATTATTACCTATGCAACGTGCTGATTTCGAGGGTATTTTCGAAGCTATGGAAGGGCTTCCTGTAACCGTTCGTCTTCTCGATCCTCCTTTGCACGAATTTGTTCCTCACGAAGAAGAAAACCAGAAAGAAATGGCCAAAGAAATGGGCATTTCGGCAAAAGCGGTTAAAGAAAAAGTTGAGTCATTGCATGAATTCAACCCAATGCTTGGCCATCGCGGTTGCCGTTTAGGAAATACTTATCCTGAAATTTCAGAAATGCAGGCCCGTGCTATCATCGAAGCTGCCATGAACCTTAAAAAGAAAGGCATCAAGACACATCCTGAAATTATGATCCCGCTCACAGGCACGCTCACTGAAATGCAGATGCAGGAAAAAATCGTTCGCGATACCGTTGAAAAAGTATTCGCTGAACGTAAGGACCGCATGGATTACATGGTTGGTACTATGATCGAAGTTCCACGTGCAGCCCTGGTTGCTGATAAAATTGCTGAATCTGCTGAATTCTTCTCGTTTGGCACCAACGACCTTACCCAGATGACTTTCGGTTATTCACGCGACGATGCAGGCAAGTTCCTCCCGGTTTATCTCAAAAAAGGTATCCTGAAATACGACCCGTTCCAGGTTCTTGACCAGGAAGGTGTCGGACAGCTTATTAAAATGGCCGTTGAAAAAGGTCGTTCTACCCGTCCAAATCTTAAAGTAGGTATTTGTGGTGAACATGGAGGCGAACCTTCGTCTGTTGAGTTCTGTCACACGGTTGGCATGAACTACGTGAGTTGCTCACCGTTCCGCGTTCCTATTGCCCGTTTGGCTGCTGCACAGGCTGCCATCAAGGACAATACAGCACCTGCAAAAGCAAAGAAAGCTGATAAAAAAGCTGAACCTAAAAAAGCAGGAAAGAAAAAATAATTTCTTTCAGCCATTCCATTTTGAAAGAGACTGCCCTATCGGCGGTCTCTTTCGTTTTAGTTTTGAATCTTACAGAAATTCCTGAGCGAAATCTGCTTATTTGTGGTCATCAAAAGCCGGGCAGGCATTTTTCACATTTCTTACCAACAGCAAATACGTTTTCAGGAAGTCTGAATTCTATAAATGGCGTGAAATTCATTATGATACAGAGTAATCCGATCAAAGTTTATAGCAGTTAGCAATAGCATTTTCGCTCTTTTTTGACTATATTTGTATGGTCCACAAACAAACACCATGGCACACAATATCTCCGAGACACAATCGAGCGCTTCCGGAAGTGACTTCCTGGACTGCATGCAGAGAGCCGATGATTTCATGAAAATTGAACTACTGAGGCAGGCTAAAAGTTGGTACACCAAAGCCCTTGAATTTAACATAGAAACAGAAAGGGTAAAAGCCCGGATTGCTGAGTGTAACAAGATGCTGGCTTTTGAGAATAAAGTTGTCGGCATACTTGTATCGATTGCTTTTGTTCTTGTAATATTTTACCTGGCTTATTCCGTTTCCTAAATCTAACCGGCCTCCGGGAAAGGAAATGGACCTCAAATGAAAACATTTCATATTCCATAGCAACAGGAGGAAACGGACTACGAAAGTCTCCCTTCAGGCTTATACGAAATACCTGTAATGGTGAAGGGAAATAGGTAGATCCTGAAAAACATGGCCGGAGCCACAAGAACAATTTGCAGATTTGGTTTAATACCGATGAACCGGGGCGCGAGCCGGTTGGGGCGATTTTCCCATAGGTATTGTAATACCCAGCCAGGGAAAGCCGAAGAAGCTTCCAATATCTGAATTAATCGGGAAAACCAGGCCATAATCTATTCCTACCGAGCGTTTTACAATCGATCTTCCACCTATTGAAATCAGAGTTAAAAAGTTGTCACTAAAACTGATAATATAATTTTCAGTAATGAGGTAAGTTCCACTACTAACGCGCGCCATACCGCTGATGTTTATCAGAGGTTTCTTAGCCCAATTCCCACCGGCAAATCCATATCCCAGTCCGAAACTAGCGTTATTATCATGGCTACCGAAAGTAGAAACGCCATATACTATACCAAAACCACTTTGTGATACGCCAAGTACAGTTCCGGCAATCGCCCCTATTCCCAGGTTCACCCGGTCCTTAACCAAAGGGATTGATACCTTGGGAACCACCCAAACAGGAGTCGATGTGCCAGCAAAAAGGAAAAGCGGAATCATCCCTGCCCCGATTGAAAAATTGTCGGTCACTCCCACGCTCGCCTGGTTATAAAAGACCCATACATTCTGGAAATAAGCTTCGCCGCTTTTTAGCCCATATCCGTTAGGAGCCCAGAAATACCGGCTGGATTGAGGGTTCTCAAACCAGTATTTCCCATTCTTCAATCTTTGGGTATCGAACACCTCCATTTTCTTTATTTCGGCCCGGGAGATAGAAATAGCACCTAGGTCATGAATACTAAAGTAAATTTTGGCTGAATCCTGACTTAAAATCTTCCCAATGTACTCGTTTCCATTTAAAGTTTCAATCCGGTATTTCAAGGTGGAATCCAGATTATTCTGAGCCGAAGAATTTCCTGGCCAAAGAGAAAGCATGCACAAGCAGGCAAAAAAAGAGACAAATGCTTTCATATTACGTTTTTTAAGTAAATCTTTAAAAATTTTCAATCTGGCAGAAAAGGGACGAGAGGAAGGAAGATAAGTTGAATTGCAAAATCCCATATGATAAGCTGTAAGAAGCAATTCGGAAATTAACTTAAGAAAATCAAATTTTGAGTTTCTTATATTGTTGATCGACGAAAACTGGTAGTTACTTCTCTTGCTCAAAAGTAGTGAATAATTCATGTGATTCAAAATAATTTAAGAAAATAAATTCATTTAGCAGGCTGTGTTCATTAAAAATCCGAAAATTGAATCATGCACAGAATGTCTCCAGGTACTATATTTCCTCGTTGGATAAGCACGAATGCGACTAGGAACTTAGGATTCACAAGTACCAAGTCAATTGATGAATCAGATTATCCTTTGTAAATAAATGAAGTTGAGGTTATAAAGAGCAAATAGAATAATCCATACTATCAGAGGAGAAATAATTTTACCAATAAGTTCTTTGTTTACAGCGCTTGCGACTGCGCAGCAGATTGTGACACCCTTTTATACAGTGTTTAATATTTTGAATTTGATTTGTATATCCATAGTAAAGTTCTACCTTTGCATCCCTTTTCAACCAAAGGAGAGATGCCAGAGTGGTCGATCGGGGCGGTCTCGAAAACCGTTGTACCCTTGCGGGTACCTAGGGTTCGAATCCCTATCTCTCCGCCAATATCAAAGCAAAAAATGAAAAAACCACCTATAAAGGCTC
>JBAXXB010000272.1:0-6372 GCA_037128115.1 Bacteroidota bacterium | reverse complement strand
TATTACGGTGAACTATGGCGCTTCGGCTGCTTCGGGTAATATTACTGTTAAAGGCACAAATACATGCGGTGACGGAGGCACTTCAACACTCGCCATTACTGTAAATGCTTTGCCGGTAACAGCAGGAACAATCGCTGGAGCAACCAGCGTTTGCCAGGGACAGAACTCAGTTATTTACACAGTACCTGCCATAACAAATGCGACTTCCTATGCCTGGACTTTACCGACAGGGGCAACAGGTGCGAGCACAACAAACAGTATTATTGTTGCTTATAGCACATCTGCAAGCTCAGGCAACATCAGTGTGGCAGGCCTTAATTCCTGCGGTGAGGGAACATCTTCATCATTGGCAATCACGGTAAATCCACTTCCGGCTGCCGCAGGCCCAATTGCAGGAAATACTACTGTTTGTCGGGGACAAGGTTCTGTCATTTATACTGTACCTGCGATTACAAATGCAAGCTTGTATGTGTGGACTTTGCCGGCAGGAGCAAGCGGAGCAAGCACCACAAACAGCATTACGGTTGATTATAGCTCACTTGCAAGCTCAGGTAACATCACTGTAAAAGGAAATAATTCATGTGGTGATGGTTCAGTGCAAATACTAGGCGTAACAGTCGAAATAATAGATACTTCCGTTTCAGTTTCAGGATTAACTCTTTATGCTAACGCAACGGCTGCCAGTTACCAATGGATAAATTGCAATGGAAATACCCCGATACCAGGAGCAACCCATCAAAGTTATACAGTAACTGCAAATGGAAATTACGCTGTAATTGTTACCGGAAATACTTGTTCCGATACTTCCGCCTGCTACAACATTAGTACTGTCGGCCTATCCGGAAAAAGTTCCGCAGCTGTTGTATCTTTTTACCCAAATCCTTCAACAGGTAAATTCACCATACAGGGCGATATGGATAAAACCACGAGCATAGAAATCTACGATGTATTTGGAGAAAAGATTTATACGATCGCAGCTGGTAAGCAAAAAATAACGAATGAAATGGACCTTTCTGAATTTTCAAAAGGGGTCTACTTTGTTTTAATTCATGACAAAAGGAATGTTTATGAGGGAAAAATTGTGATACAGTAGCAATATTTTATCATAAGCCAAAGACCAGCATATAGCAGCTTGGAGGCACACTTTAATTGGTTGGATCAGACCAGAAACCCGACGAAAATTTGATGCCGGTGAGAATGAATTGGTTAAAAGGGGCTTCTGAACTGTTCCTGGTTTTACGTTTGACTCTTCTAATATGCAATCTCTGCTTTTTTGACAATTTCGCCTTTATCAGTTAAAATCCGGATAAAGAATAAACCCGGATTTGCATCAATATCAATATGATAGGTATTGAGCTGCAGATTAGTCAGACTTTTTTGAAACAGGCATATACCTGAAGAATTATAGACTGTAATTTGCCTGATCGACTGCTCCCTGGCAACTATGTAAAAGCTGCCTTTGGAAGGATTCGGAGAAACCTCAACCAGTATACCTGGAGGAGATGCATACTTTTCATCAATTCCCAGGGTCGAATTACAGTTTTTGCATTGCCACATTTCGTTGGAAGTTGAAGCAAAAAGCGTCTGCGAATTTGCTGCAATACCATAAACATACATATCAGCCGGGAAACCGGTAAATACGGGTATCCAGCTATTGCCGTGATTGGTGGTTACAAATATTTCATTATCCGTGCACAAGTATATGTTTTCACCTATAGCTGCAAAGGAATTGTAGTTTCTCCATTCCGGGTCAGAGATTCCTGTGTTACTGAGCTTCCATGTCTTCCCGCTATCGGCAGAAACCGAAATGCCTTTAAAATTTTGGGCGGCATAAAGTGTTGAACTCTTGTAAAACAAGGCATTAACCCAATCGGTCATTGTAGCTAGTTTTTCCCAGTTATCCCCCAGGTCACCCGATGAGTATATCCCTGAATCAGTGCCTGCATATAGAATAGCCCCATCTGTAACTATAGCATTAGCTTTGAAATAAGCCGTATCTACAGGCTGATTCAATGAGCTTATCGCGTACCTGAAAAGACCGTAATTATCGGCATTGACAAATAAATAGCCGCCAAACGTATCGATAAGGCTTACAGGGGTAAATAAGGGCAAGGATATCCAACCAGTACCTGCTGAATCAACTGCAACCCCGTTTAGGTTCGAAGCTGCATAAATTTTATTGCCATCAAGCAACAGATCTGTCACCGTTCCATAAGTCGGAAATGCTACGTTAAAATCACGCCACGAATTACCATAATCGGTCGAAACATACATGCCATAATCTTTGGTCCCGGCATATACCAAACTATCTTTAACCGCAATGGCCGTAACCTTCAGCGAAATATCCATTCCCTTATTTGCAGGCATCCAGGAAATGCGGTTGACAGAAGCGCTGTAAAGGCCGCCTCCCCGCGTACCTAAATAAGCAATAGTATCGGAAATCACGATATGCAGTACCGATTTATCAGCCGGCAAACCTGCATTATACTGCGTCCAGGTTAATCCTTTATCCGTCGAAATATAGACTCCTTCGCCTGTAGCAGCGAAAACCTTATTGCCGTATTGTGCGATATCATGAAATTCCCTGAAAGAGGAGGTGTCGGCATCCATTGCCCAGTTTTGCCCGTTATCATTTGTAAAATACAACGAATAATAGGTGCCTGCAATAATTGTATTTGAGTCCACCTTTGCCAGGCATTGTACTCCTGCGTTTCCTGAGTTGACATTCCATCTTTTCCAATGTTGTCCCTTATCGGTTGTAGTATAGCACCCTGCGTCAGTACCCGCAAAAAGAGTATTCCTGTTAGCGAGCAGAACATCAATAGAAGCTATTCCAGGGGAAATAGGAGAACCGTTCTTCACCCAGGTCAGGCCATTATCGGCAGAAAAATACAGGAGCACCGAATTGTAGGAGTCATTAATTCCCGCCCAGATCGTGTCGCCTGACAAGGCAAAATCCTGCACTGCTCCCGGCGAACCGCTAATAGGTTGCCAGCTGGAGCCGTTATCCGCCGAAGAATAGATACATGAATTTCCTGAACCAAATATCTGGTCTCCTTTTGCGATCCATTCTTTAAAAGCCAATCCACTGTCACGTTTCAACCAGCTTTCACCATCACTGCCCGACATATATATTATGTTGCCCCAATAATAAGTGGATACAAAAACGGAATTGTCTTTAACCAATAATCCGAGAACCTCAGAGGTATAAGGGCCTGATTTTAACCATTGAGCCATACTGAAAGCGGGGAAAAAGCTTAAAAAAGCCAATGTGAAAAGAAACTTCTTCATGATAGATTTTGTTAAATAGTTAAAGAAATATCCTCACGACTGCAAAGCCGGATATGGTGCAATATTACAATATAAACTTCAATCAGGAAAAGTCCTCCTACTAGCTGTTATCAATCTCGAAGATTTAATATTATCTTTGTTTAACCTAACTCTATATTCCCAAAGTTCTTAATCTCGAGTACAATCACTTTTCTTTCTCAAACTGGTTATAATCTTTAAATAGAGACTGCTATGAAAAGAAATTTACATGTAATTCTGGTATTATTGATCCTCGTTGCTGTCGTGCCCGGGAGGCTGGCAGCCCAAAACCCCTGGAAAAAGGTAACAATTACAGTTACCGATGCAGTTACCGGCAAACCGGTTGAAGGAGCCGAGATTATGTTTAAAACGCTGTTTATTAAAGCCAGGAAGCAAACCAACCCGGAAGGAAAGGCCGTTTTTGATATGCTTCTGGCGACTGAATCGCTGAACATGAACTACACGGTAACCTGCCCGGCTGGTGCTAAAACCTATAAAGTCACTACGGGTACCATTTCGCTGGTAAGTTCCAAAGATGTTTATGAATATGCGGCACCGGTTCAACCCAACACCAGGACAGTAAGTTTCAGGATCTCGGATGATAAGCGGCAGCCTATGTCAAATGCCACAGTAACATTAAACGATGACAATGGTCATGCTGCTAAGGCCATGACCGATGCCGGCGGGACTGCCAATTTTGATCTGCAGCCGGATGCTCAATATAAAAATCCCATAATTACAGTGGCCAAGGAAGGATTTAAAAACTATTCGGTGCCGGTCGAAATCAACAACCAGACCTCGCAGGTATCTATTGTGGCTCCCCTGGCTGTTAATACAATCGTTGTGGGTAGTGAGACGGAAAAGCCAAAAGATAAGCCTGAACTTCCAGGTACTACAGGAAACGTTGCTATAACCAGCATGCCACCCGGGTATTCGCCCACTCCACGAAATCTGGTTCCGTCGTGGGGACCATTTACACCCGCATGTAATGCTAACCCATTGGCAAGTGTTCCTGTGTACACTTCGCTGGCCGTGGAGGACGAAAAGACGCTGCTGGATAATATCAGTTCGTCGTGCATAGGTGCTGCCGGTGATGCCGTAGATGCCCTGGTTGACCTAACTGAGAGTATTGGGGGTGTGAGTACGAAATTATCAGCGGTATGGGGCCAGGCTTTCCAGGCCATGGACGCCAAACAACCGGACCAGGTTGCTCAAAATATGGCCACATTAACAAATGATACAAAAAAAATAGTGACAGAAGATTATGCGAAAACAAAAAAATCAGTTGATGATGCTGTTGAAAAAACCCAGAAGCTATACGAAAAAATGAAATCGCTGGCTGCAGGTCCTGAAATGTATGCCTTAAACTGCATCTGGGATGGCTTTAAGGATTATGCTGTCCCGGAGCCATTGCTCAAGCTGAAGAGCTCGACGGCAGCTTTTGGCAAGGCTCAGGCTGCCATGCAGGAGAAGATGGAAGCCATAAAAAAGAGGGTAGCATCAGGTACACAACTCGCCTATTCTGACAAAGATTTGTTTACGAACTGGAAAGATGTTACCGAAAATGTTGAAAAAACCAGCAGCGGACTCAATCTTATTTATTCCTATATCAGCAACCCCTTAAAGATACTTCCATACGAAACGCAGGTGAACCTTGCCATCAGCACTGCCGAAACGATGATAGGTACATTAATGACCGACTGCCAGGTAAGGGAGGTCGACAGGCAGATCCGGCAGGGGACAGCTGCCGCGCAGGCACTGCTTTCAGCCGCCAGGAAACGTGCGGCACAGATGAAAAAAGGCGAAAGCAAATGGCGTGAGATCATCAATGATTATGTGTTTAAGAATTTTGCCCCGGAAAACCGGGGATGGGAACATTTTGAGCCGAATGATTTCCGTTTGCTTATGCTGCCGCAGAATGACTACAATACGTTCGTAAAATACCATAACGAAGGAATTTATGCCGAAAAAGAGGCAATCCGTCTGGAGGAACCGCTCAGGAAACTGGGAGAATTGTGTGCTAAAATCCAGCCCATGGCTGCTACTTTGAATGAACGGGTAAACAAATACGAAGCCTTGTATACCAGGGGGCTGATAGCGCTGGATGCCTGCAAGATGGAAGACGCCAGGGAGTGTGTAAGACAGCTTCAGTCTCTGGAAAACAGCGAGTGCGGGCATTTTTTCCCCAAACCATTTGGCAAAACCAAAAGCGAAGAATTGAGTGCAAAAATATTCGATTCAAAAAAATCGGGAAAATGTCCTGAAGTTGTTCCCAATGGCGCCTGGGTGCTTACAAAAACTTACTTGACCCCATCAAATGATTGGTTGAAAATTGACGAGAAATCACTACAGTCTTTTACCAGTGACGATAAAAACAATAAATTTCCGTGTGCATCTTTTACGCTGTTGACGCCTATTCCTACAATCCTGGTTCCCGGAACAAGCATCAAAATTGATATTTCCGGATCATGCCCGGATGAAAAGACCGGATTTGCCTTTCACCCCTACCTGTACTTAAAAGGCGATAATATGAGTAACATTTACAGCTTTGAATCGGGCAATTCCAAAACCAATGTTGGCCGCGACCCGGTAGACAGGCATTTTACCGCTTCGGCAAAGGGAACTATGGAATTAAATATACCAAAAGATGGAGTGGATAAAATAGTTATTTGCCTGCGCATCAGCTGGAGTGAAGAAGGAAGTATTTATTACTGGGCTGATTATTATTTTGAGAAAAGATAAGACTTTGGCTTACGTATTGGCAGGGGCACCCCGCTGACCAACTCACGGCTATGAAGGATAATATTGAAAGGGCTAAGCAACTTGGTATTGAGGCAATTGCGGACCGATTGAAAAATGAAATACATTTGGAGTTTGAACTAAGTCGAACAACGAACTCCTGCTGAGGGTTTTGCGTTAACAGTTGGACATCACCAATACAAACATTTGAGCAAATAATTAACATTGGCGCATTGTAAAACACAGAGTAAAAAGAACGATTATGCATGTAGGGGAGTTCTATAATTTAATTCATTGTTAATCAGAATAATAACCTTATATTTA
>JBAXXB010000271.1:0-6395 GCA_037128115.1 Bacteroidota bacterium | reverse complement strand
ACTATTATTGCCAATATTTACAGCCTGGCCGGAAACGGATGGGCCGGCGTACAGATTCGTGAAAACTGCTCTCCTTCTGCCAAGAAAGTGCTTTTAAAGACGCAGCTTCAAACCTTTCTCAGGTCCGACATCCGGAACACGACGGGAGGAGCCACGGTTTCGACACAAATCCTGAGAATGGGCGTTAAATGGATAAAACTCACCCGTACCGGCAACCGTTTCGATGCCTTTACTTCGGCCGATGGCATAGGCTGGATGTCGGCATTCAGCACCACCATGACCATGGGTGCCACGGTTCAGTTCGGTATAATGTCGGAAGCTATCAATTTCACTTCCACCACCACGGCTAAGTTCGATCATGTTACGGTTAGCGTAAGTGCAAAGTCTGCAGATGCGCTGACGCCAAACCAGGAAGCAAGTAAAGAAATCAAGGTCTATCCTAACCCTGCCAATGACTACATTACAATTGAAATCCCTGAAATCACAGGAAAAGTAAAGTGTTCAATGTATTCAGCTGATGGCAAAATACTGCTTTCAGAAATGGTTGAACAGGTTACGACTGTATTTGACGTCAGCTACCTGAAACCGGGCGTGTATATTCTGCGCTTCGATACGGAGGGGGAAGTGGTGACCAGGAGGCTGGTAGTCTATTAAATGAAAAATGAAGAATGAAGAGTGAAAAATAAATAATAAAAGGGAGCCGGGAAGCGGGAGAGCGGACCGGCTCTTTTCTTTATTGCCCTACAGAGTATACTGTACTATTCAAAGAATTTAATTCCTTAGGGTCTATTATTGTTTTTTTTGTACCATTTTTATTGTACTTTTACAATTAGTAAATATTTTTGCGAGAATGGGTATTTTACGCAAGCTGATTCAACTCCTCTTTATTTCTGTTCTGTGTTGTTCATCATTTAACATGACGGCACAGGCAGCAGCCGATAGTTTGTTGAATGTTGTTAAACATGCTGATGGGGAGGCTAAGTTTAATGCTTTGAAGGCATTAAGTAAACTTTACCGGTCCACTGACCCGGAAAAATCGTTAAAATTTGCGGAAGAGGAAAAGATGCAGGCCGTTGCCATGCATAACCGTTCGCTTGAAGCTGAAGCAATGATCCAAATGGTGTTCCCCATGATTACGATGCAGCAGAACCGGAAATGTATTATTCTTCTGCAGGAATGTATTCAGATTTATGATTCGCTGGGCGATATGGCCGGGAAAGCCAGGGCTACCAACAACCTGGGGGCTGCATGGTCGCAGCACGGTTCCATGGATAATGCCCTTGCCTGCTACCTGGAAGTCCTGACCTATTATAAAAGCAAAGGCGATTCAAACAACATTGCAAAGGTTTATATGAATCTTGGACTGGTATATGACCGTTTAAAGAAATATGAATTGGGATATGATGCCGCTATCAAGGCAAGGGATATTTTTGTTTCCACAAAGGATAACCAAATGGTGGCGAGTACATCGGTCAACATCGGATTATCCCTGACTTCACTGCGACGATACAAGGAATCAATGGATTATTTCAGTAAAGCCCTGGATTTTTACGAAGTCGATTCAAATCGTTTTGGGATTGCTGTAACAACCACAAACATTGCAAAAATGTATAAGGCGGCAGGCGATTTTCGAAACGCCAGGACCTGGTATAACCGGTCGCTGCCTTACATTCGGATGATCAGCAACAAATGGGCGGAAGCAAGCCTTTTTTACGACCTGGCCGAAATGGACCGTGAGAAGGGGAACTGGGATAAGGCGCTCACAAATCTGGCAACTGCCACCCACATCAACAACGAGGCTGGCGACCAGCAGCTCCAGATGCAACTCTTTGAAGCCTATTACAGAGTATATGACACCCTTGGGCAGGCCACACAAGCCCTTGCATATTTTAAGAAATATATAAGCTTACATGATACGCTCGCATCCGTGGAAAAATCAAATAGGATTGAAGAGCTTACTATACGACTCGAATTGTTTCAGAAGAATGAGGAAAACTCCTTGTTGAAACAGGACATCAAGGCTTCGAAACTGAGACTGCAATTGCTGATAGGATTGATTTTCGTCATCCTCCTTACAGCTTTCCTCATCATCAGATTACAAATGTTTAAACGCAGGAACCTGGAGCTGAAAAACAAACAAACCGAACTGGATAAACAGCTCAAGGATGTTGAAATGCAAAAATTATTGGTCGATCTGCAACTCACCGACCAGGCACTGGCTTCACAGACCAGGCAGAAACTGGTCCTCGAAGAGATGAACCGTATTGAACTTGAAAAAGTGCAGGTCGAGGTACAAATGAAAGAACAGGAACTGGTATTCCAGACTCTTTTACGCCTGGATCTCACCCAGGTGAACCGTTCTGTCCAGGAGAAACTGCTTCCGTTTCAAAACAAATTTCCCTCCAAGACCAATCAGAATGAGTTTCTCCAGGTGTTAAAAGAACTTACGCGCGATTCCGAAAAGGATCCTCTGTCTGATTTCGAGGTCATGTTTACACAGCTGCATAAGTCCTTTATCGATAATCTTATGACGCGTTGTTCCACCCTGTCGCGTGTCGAACTTCAGGTTTGTTCGCTGTTGCGGGTCAACCTTTCGACTAAGGATATCTCCCGTCTGCTTAACATATCCATAGGCAGCGTCGATATGAGCCGCCATCGCATCAGGCAGAAACTCGGGCTCGATCAAACTGATAATCTCACGGCATTCCTGGTTACTTTATAGCTGCTGAGGCACTAACCATCAGGGTTACAAACCATACATCTTCCGGTGCTAACTTTATCAGTCAAACAGGCTGAACCTTGAATATTGATTTGGGTTTTACATAAATAAGTACTATTTTTGCAAAAATATTTGCATTATTGGCACTTATACATGGAAAGGGCGATTCAAAAACAATTAGCAGCATGGAAGAATAGACCATCAAAACTTCCTTTAATTATCCGGGGCGCGCGGCAGGTCGGAAAAACCTATATGATGAAATGGTTGGGGGAAAATCACTTTCCTAAATGGGTATATTTTAATTTTGACGAACGCCCTGAGATCAAACAGTTTTTTGAAAATAATAAAGACATAAACCGGATCCTCAGTTCACTTTCTCTGATCAGCGGAGTGCAAATTGACGAAAACACACTCATTGCTTTCGATGAAATACAGGAATGCCCGAATGCATTGAATACACTCAAGTATTTCGCAGAGAGTGAAAAGCAGATCCCAATAATTTGTGCAGGTTCTTTATTAGGAATTTTACTTAATTCGGGTTATTCGTTCCCTGTTGGAAAAGTTGAGTTTCTCTCCATGTTTCCAATGACGTTTAGGGAGGTTTTGCCTTATTGGGATAAACAAGCTGCCGCTTTTTTGGAACAGTTAAACGAAATCGAAGAAATACCTCAATATTTTTTCGAATCACTGAAAGATCATTTTAAAAAGTATCTTATTACAGGCGGACTGCCTGCAGTTGTGAACGAATTTAATCAGACTCAGAGTTTTGAACGATGCGACAACGTACTTGAAAATTTACTTTTATCGTATAAAGGTGACTTTGCCAAATACCCGCTGATGAAAGATACTGCAAAAATTGGCTTGGTTTTTAATTCACTTCCGGGTCAGTTAGCCAGAGAAAACAAAAAATTCGTTTACCAACTTGTCAGGTCCGGGGCGCGCGCTAAAGAATACAAAGATGCCATTCAATGGCTTGTAAATTGCGGTTTGGTTTATCAGATAAAATTGTGCTCAAAACCGGGTATTCCTCTTTCTGCTTACGATGATTTAAATGCGTTTAAATTGTATTGTATGGATGTTGGTTTGTTGCGTCGCATGTCACGCTTATCTTCAATGGCTTACACTGAAGAAAATAGACTTTTTACAGAATTCAAAGGCGCTATAACAGAAAATTACATTCTGCAAAGTATCATTTCACAATTTGAAGATGTGCCCCGATATTGGACATCCGGAAATGAGGCAGAAGTTGACTTTATATTTCAATACGGCAACGAAATTATCCCTGTTGAAGTAAAGAGTGATGAGAATGTTAAGAGCCGAAGCTTAACGCTCTATCATTTAAAATTTCAACCCCGATTGAGAATTCGCTACTCACTTAAAAATTTGCAATATAGGGATGGTATTTTAAATATTCCACTTTTCCTTTCCGACTTTACCAAAGAAATGATTCTAATGGTAAAATAGTAACGTCCCCCCCTTTCCCTTATTCTTTCGGTTTCTCCCTGATGAGTATGAATAATTCCCTGGTACTTATCTTTCTGATTTGCAATTACTGTTATGCTGAGCCCACTCCGAAAAGTCTTTTTTTTACCGCAAATGCACAAAGGCTCTACGTTTACTCACTATTGCTTATTTTAAGGTGTTCGTGAAAACGCTTCGCTAAGTCCACGAGGTTAATAGTGTTGATTAACAATGCTCTGTGTACCTCTGTGTTCTCTGTGCCTCTGTGGTTTCCTTTTTTTATGGTTATCGCAGAGGACCCAATGTTAAAAACCATTTCCATAATGGGATGAATTCAACTTCACCTTCAAAACCAAACCAGGAATGTTTTTCTGTTCGTTCTATATCTTTGTTAATAACCAAAAGCCTTTCGCATTTTAATTCTGCACTCGCTTTAAGGAGTGACCGTATCTCTCTGTCCATCACCTTTGGTTCTGAAATAGAATAACAAACCTGTATCAGTTTTGTAATCTGCCGGTTTTCCTGAACAACAAAATCCACCTCTTCCTGCTTTTGGTTCTTGTAATACAAAAGCCGTATGTTACCGGCCATTTCTTGCCTTTTTAGTTCAAAGGCAACAGCATTCTCAAATAGTTTCCCTATATTTTTGCTAAAAGAGAATGCCTTTGCCTGGTAATAACCGGTATCATAACAATAGATTTTTTGTAACTACTCAGCCCCTAATTAAGTAAAATTCAAGTTTGAAAATTGCCACAGATTACCTTCGGTGAGATCGCTTCGCTAAGTTCACAGATTTAATTAAATATTTTAAATATTATAAATCAGTGAAATTATTGCTTTTAAAATATAACACTCAGCACTAATAATCTGTGAATCTGTGGCATAAATTGGGTGAATAGTTACGATTTTTTTACCGGCGCTTTTTGGGGTTGTTATTTTGTACGAAAATCGGGGTACCGAAAAAATAAGAAATGCCTCCTCAAGGTAGCTGATGTATTTCTCAACGGTATGGATGCTATTGAAATTGGCGAGCTTCTGAATGGAAGTAGTTGAAAATTCACCGGTAATATTGGTGATCAGGATTTGGGCAAGATCAATCAGTGCATTTGGGAAGCATGCTTTGTATCGTTTCACGGGAAAGATAACTCTTCTGTAGTTTCCTCTCCAGTTCCGCTTTTTGTCCGGAAATAATATCTTGTATCATATTCGCATTATTTAGCTCATACTGCGCAAATTCATATAAAAATATCGCATTAAGTATTAAAATTGTGCCGGATATAAGCAATCTCGCCCAAATCACTCGTTTTCCCCCTTAAAAAGCATCTTTCTTTTTTCTTTCATTTGTTTTTCTTCCATTACTCTTCTGCGAAGTGATGCTATATTCATGCTTGTCCCATCTACGAGAACTCCAGGATCAATCCCGGATCAATATTCAATACTTTGTATAAACGTTTGGCCATCCGCATCGATACAGGGCGTTTTCCGCTCATGATTTGACTAAAAGTTGATTCTTTAATATCAAGTAATACAGCAGTTTGGCGCTGTTTAATTTGGCGTTTTTCCATTTCCTTTTCAATAGAAACTAATAATGGAGATTTGAATTTTATGTGTTCAAATTTCATGTACATACTTTCATAATCGGCACATAAGCCGCCTACGCGCCCTATTTCGAGGGTATATTCGTTGGTTGCTGCTTGTTCATCCAACCAACCGTTTGCTGTTGCTTCGTCAATCAAAGCATCGGTGTATTCTGACACCTGTTTAAATAATTCAGGTGTATGAATTTCGGTAACATCAATAAATTTCTTTTCCATGATTTCTTTTCCTTTCTTTTATATCTGTGTAGCATCTATCTTGCTATATTCAGCATGTGTACCCACAAACCGTATCGAAAAAACACCTCCGACAAAAATGATGACTGCAATAATTCTGTATTTTTTCCCTCTACTATCAAATACATATCGCCCATTGGTAATGTAATCCACTGAATTGAAATCTTTTTTAATGCCATTTAGATTCTGCCATTCAGCTTCTTCAACAATATCAATAAACTTTTGCATCGCCTTGATGGAATCAGCATGTTTCTTTACAAATTTGTCTAAAAGCACTCTATTCCTAACCTGGACAAGCCAGAACCGTTCGGTTGGGCTCACGCCGAAACCAAAAAGGAACGCAAAACACATAACATTAAATTAAAAATGAAAAAGTTAGGGGC
>JBAXXB010000270.1:0-6440 GCA_037128115.1 Bacteroidota bacterium | reverse complement strand
CTGGCCCAGACAAACATTAATTATACCCTGGACCCCCGATTTATTAAAGAAGTAAACGGTCAGAAAATATACGGTGGTTTTTACACAAAGCAGGACATACGTGATATTGTTGCTTATGCTTCGGATCATTATATTACCGTGGTTCCCGAAATCGATATGCCCGGCCATATGTCGGCAGCCATCAGGGCCTATCCCTGGCTTTCGTGCGTCGATTCAGCCGGGTGGGGAACAGAGTTTTCGTTTCCGATTTGTCCCTGTAAGGAGGAAGTGATGGATTTCTCCTACAAAGTCTGGGATGAAGTTGCGGACCTCTTTCCATCAAATGTTGTTCATATTGGCTGCGATGAAGTGGAAACCGCAACCTGGTCGGCTTCGCCTGTTTGCCAGGCATTTATGCTTCAGAATAACATGGCCGGTCCGAGAGAAATTCAGAATTATTTCGTAAAAAAAATACAGGAACACCTGGAAGCGAAAGGGAAAACCGTTATCGCCTGGGATGATGTTATCGACGGGAACATTGACAGTAAAATTACCATGATGTACTGGCGCGACTGGGTAACAGATTCGCCGGCACGTTGCGCCGGAAATGGCAACAGCATTATTCTGACACCGGCTACACCATTTTACCTGGCAAGCGTAAACAACGATGAAGCCATGCAGAATTTGTACAATTATGATCCTTCAAAACTTTACCCTGCGGCAGTTTTGAATAAAGTACAGGGCTTACAAAGCTGCCTCTGGACGGAGATCGTGCCTTCCGAAGCTATGTTCGAATATTATGTTTTCCCCAGGCTACAGGCTTTGTCGGAAATATGCTGGACCTCCTCCAGGGACTGGCATTCGTTCCAGGTGCGAATGAAGCCACATTTCAATTACCTGAATTCCCGGAATATACATTATCGCAGGCCCGGATGGGAGTAAATTCCGTGTTTCTCTTTAAGTCCAATTTCCTGCTTAGTCCCCTTTCAGCTGCGTGGCACGTGATACCTGCTGCCTGGAGAAATGCTTATTCCCTTCTACACATAATCCCTTAAAAGAAGAAGGCTTTACTACTCATTTTTCATTTTGCGCATATTGAGGTATTAATTACGCATTTTCCTATGCCTTCTTATACTTTGTCCTCTAGCTTTGCATAGAGTTTAATCAATTTACTTAAAGTCTGCTTCACATTATACATTAAATTTTTATTCAAATGATTATCGGCGTTGATTTAGGCGGGACCAATATACGGGCAGGTTTGACTGAAGGAGGTAAGATAATTACCGTTAACCAGGCCTTATTAATTAACAAAGACTCTCTGCAGAAGACGGTTGATCAGTTGATTGAGGTTATATCCCCACTTATTAAACCCGGGGTTAAAGGGATTGGAGTCGGGGTTCCTTCAGTGGTTGATATTGAAAACGGTATCGTTTTCGATGTAGTAAATATTCCCTCGTGGAAAAGGGTAGAACTGAAAAACATACTGCAAACCGAATTCAATCTGCCTGTTAGAATAAATAATGATGTGAACTGTTTTGCACTCGGCGAACATCGCTATGGCCAGGCAAAGGCATTTCAGTCGTTTATCGCACTGGCACTTGGAACAGGACTTGGTGCCGGAATTGTCATCAATAATGCATTGTATTCAGGCAGCAACTGTGGTGCAGGCGAAATCGGGTCCCTTCCATACCTGGATAAAAATTACGAGTTTTATACCAGCAGTTCATTTTTCGAATCCGTATATGCAACAACGGCACTCAAAGCTTACCTGGCTGCCGAAAAAGGGGAAAAACAGGCATTGGAAATCTGGTCCGCGTTCGGGTTTCATCTCGGAAACGTCATTAAAGCTGTAATTTACACCTATGATCCTGAGGCAATTATCCTGGGAGGTTCTATTGCCAAGGCTTCCCTGTTTTTCGAACAGTCAATGGACCAGAGTCTGGCCGATTTTCAGTTCCCTGAAACTATAAAAAAGTTGAAAATCCTGAAATCTCAGGTCGAAAATATTGCCTTGCTGGGTGCAGCTGCTTTACCGGGAATTGACTAGTTTTGAAATTAAATTCCATGTTAACAGGAAAGTACCGTCTCCTACCCTAAATCGGACTATATTTTGTGTTTCAGCCGGGAACCAGCAATTTTGAAAATGAATACCTGCCTAATCAACCTCCTATGCCAAAAACATTTATACAGAAAACCGGCTTTTTACTGGCTCTCATCTGGCCGGTATTATCCTTTTCACAGCAGCAGGCTGAATTGTATTCCACGATCCGGTTAAAAGATAATTGGCAGGTCCAGCAGGCGGGTAAAGTCAATCATTCAGGGGCTGAACTCTCAGTCAACGGCATTCCGGGAGGTGACTGGTTCAGGGCTTCAGTCCCGTCGACAGTAATGGGTGTTTTAACCTGTAATGGCCTGTTCCCCGACCTGTTCGTAGGTGAAAATTATAAAAATATTGATACTAAGCTTTTTGATGATTCCTGGTGGTATTGCCGGCAGTTCGAAGTTCCCCAACCCAGGCACGGGCAGCATGTTACCCTCTGTTTTGACGGGATAAACTATTATGCCAATATCTGGCTGAACGGCCATCTGCTGGCTTCGCGCGACAGCATTTTCGGAACATTTCACCGTTATGCATTTGATATAACCGGCTTATTGCAAAAAAAAGGAAATACACTTGCCATACAGGTATTCAGGGCACAGGCCGGCGATTTCAACCTGGGGTTTGTCGACTGGAACCCACGCCCACCCGATGAGAACATGGGGATATGGAGGGGCGTTTATCTTAAAATAACGGGAGATGTCAGCTTAACTGATACGTATGTAGAATCGAAAGTCAATACCACTACGCTTGCAGATGCCTCGCTAACTATAAAAACCTGTCTTCACAATTACTCAACCGAATTAGTTGCCGGGTTTTTGAAAGGAAAAATCGAGAACCGGGAATTCAGTTTCCCGGTGACGTTGCAGCCAGGCAAAAGCAAGGATGTGGTTCTCACACCAAGTGAGGTCTCCGTCCTGAAAATCAAAAGCCCGCGTCTCTGGTGGTGCAACAACCTTGGATCCCCCGAATTATACCGGCTTGATCTTCGTTTCGAAACTAATAAACAGGTCACCGATAAAGAGAAAATCACATTCGGGATACGGCAGGTTGAAAGCTATACTAACCCGGCAGGGCATAAAGGATTTAAACTCAACGGCAAAGAAATCCTTATAAAAGGAGGAGGATGGACCGATGATATTTTCCTGCGCGACAGCCTCCAGAGCCTTGAAACCCAGGTTCAATATGCAAAACACATGAACCTGAACACCCTGAGATTCGAAAGCATTTGGGGCAACAGCCAGGATATCTATGATTTGTGTGATAAATACGGTTTGCTCGCCATGGTTGGCTGGAGCTGCCAGTGGGAATGGGACGAATACCTCGGCAAGCCCTGCGATGAATTCGGCGGAATACAGACAGAAAATGAAATGAACCTGGCGACACGCTCGTTCCGCGACCAGGTCATCTGGTTAAGAAATCATCCCTCCATACTGGTGTGGCTGGTGGGAAGCGATAAATGCCCTAAGCCGGAACTGGAAGTAAAATATGCTGATTTATTGAAAAGCCTCGACAACAGGCCTTACCTGGCATCGGCAGGCACGCGGGTGAGTAAGATCAGCGGTCCAACCGGGGTGAAAATGAACGGGCCTTACGAATATGTGGCCCCGGTCTACTGGTATATGGACACCATCAATGGCGGTGCGTTTGGATTTAATACCGAAACCGGCCCTGGAGCCCAGGTTCCTGTAATGGAATCCATTAAAAGGATGATTCCTGCCGATCAGCTCTGGCCTGTTAGCAAAGCATGGGATTACCATTGCACACATTCAAAACAGGGTTTTAACACCATGAATGTTACCAACGAGATGATAGCCAGAAGATATGGGCAATCATCCGGGCTGGATGAATATCTTTTAAAAGCTGATGCACAGGGCTATGAAGCCATGCGAGCCATGTTCGAAGCATTCCGCGTCAGGCTCCCGAAAACCACCGGGATCATTCAATGGATGCTCAACTCGGCATGGCCTTCAACCTACTGGCAGCTTTACGATTATTATCTTCTGCCAACCTCGGCCTATTACGCTGCACGGAAGGCGAATGAGCCCTTGCAACTCATCTATGATTATTATAATAATTCTGTGTTTGTGGTAAACGAAACCCGGACTGATGCGAAAAATCTCAAAGCATCCATCCGCATGTTTGACCTGAACTCAAAACTGGTATTTCAAAAAGAAGTGGATTTCTCGATAAGTGCTGATAAGTCTGTAAAACTATCAGGGCTCGACACCATCACCCAGCCTGTTTTCCTCGATTTAAGGCTATCGGATAACAACGGGAAACAAGTCACCCGGAATTTCTACTGGCTCTCGGAAAAACAGGACGTTTTTGCCTGGGATAAAACCACCTGGGCTTATACCCCAATGAAGGACTTTGCCGATTATACTGCACTCGGCAATTTACCTGCTTCTGAAATTTCGTCCTCTTATAAATCAATTGATTTGGGAAACAAACTTGAAATAATAACCACACTCCAGAACCACGGGGATAAGATCGCCTTCTTTATCAACCTTGCCATGCTCAATGACAGCGGAAGCCAGGTTTTTCCCCTTTTCTGGGACGACAATTATATCAGCCTGCTGCCCGGTGAAAAAAGAGAGGTAAAGTGTTCTATACCTAAAAGCTCCCTAAAGGGAGACAGGCCTGAACCCCTACTTTCGGGGTGGAACGTAAAAAGTCAAAAAATATCCCCTGATTAGGGAACTTTCCTATGCGAAAAATATTCTTACTGGCCTTTCTGTATTGCACATTCCTGTCATCAGGCATGTCACAGACAGCACCTCCTTTCTGGAACGATATAGTCGCTTTCAGGAAGCTGGATTCGGTTCACCCGGTCCAGGCGCATGCCGTGCTGTTTATAGGAAGCTCTTCGTTTACCCGCTGGAAGGATGTAAATGACTATTTCCCGGGTTATCCCATCGTTAACCGTGCCTTTGGTGCTTCTACCCTGCTGGACCTGATCCGGTATTCCTATGACATTATCATCCCTTATCAGCCAAGGCAGGTAGTGATTTACTGCGGCGAGAACGACCTGGCTTATTCGGATACCCTTTCCGCAGCCGAAGTGGTGAAACGCTTTAAAACTTTGTATGGAATCATACGCCTCAACCTGCCCAATGCAATAATCGATTATATATCTATCAAACCCAGCCCAAGCCGAATAAAAAACCTCGGCAAGGTCAAAGAAGCCAATAAGGAGATTGCCAGGTTCCTGAAAAAGCAGAAGAAATCCGCGTTTATTGATGTTTTCCCGTCGATGGTTGATGCAAAAGGAAACCCGAGGGAAGAACTCTTTGTTGAGGACAGGCTGCATATGAATCCCAAAGGATATGCCATCTGGAAAGCTATAATTCTGCCATACCTGACTAAATAAAAGTATTTCATGTTTGTGAAGTGCGAAGCAAAACACGAATCGCATGAGCAGCATAGTAAGCCGAAAAACGACCAACAGCAAAACAGGAATATCAGCACCACAAATTTGACAAACACACAACGACATCTCATTAAAAACAAAATAACCCAGCCGACATGAAGACAAAAAGCCCGTTAATGATCATGCTTATCATGCTTATTTTCTTTGTGATCTCGTTTCTAACCAATATTCTGGGCCCCATCATCCCGGATATGATTAAGAGTTTCAGCCTGGGAATTGGCCTGGCCGGATTTTTGCCCTTTTCCTTTTTCATTGCTTACGGAATCATGTCGGTACCTGCCGGCTTAATGATTGAGAAATATTCGGAAAAGACCGTCATGATTGCGGCTTTCGGGCTAGCTTTCGGCGGCGCCTTGCTGTTTGCTTTATTTCCCCGCTTCACGGTCGCCCTGCCTTCGCTTTTTATCATTGGCATAGGGATGGCCATGCTACAGGTGGCAATTAATCCCTTGTTACGTCATTCGGGAGGTGAAGAAAATTTTGCCTTTTATTCGGTGCTGGCGCAACTGGTATTCGGTTCGGCTTCGTTCCTGAGCCCCCAGCTGTATAGTTATCTCGTTCAGAATGTACACAGCGGAAACACTTCCTTTCTCATCCGGCTGCTCAACCCTATTGTACCCACCAACCTCGAATGGGCTTCGTTGTATTGGGTTTTCACCCTGGTAGTGCTAGCCATTATATTTGTCATCTGGATCACTAAATTCCCAAAAGTAGAGTTACTGGAAGATGAAAAAATTGAAACAGGCCAAGCTTTCAGGGAATTGCTGGGCAACAGGCAGGTGATATTATTCTTTATTGGCATATTCGCCTATGTAGGATCAGAGCAGGGCATTGCAAACTGGGCTTCCAAATTTCTGCAAACCTATCATGGGGTAGATCCGGCAACGACCGGGGCCAATGTGATATCCTATTTCTGGGGATTACTTACTG
>JBAXXB010000269.1:0-6488 GCA_037128115.1 Bacteroidota bacterium | reverse complement strand
TAAACCAAAATGAAATATTAACCCAAAAGTGTAAACAAATTTCAGGACGATACAAAGTGTCCAATGCCTAAAGCGTTCTGTGCTGCGGGTTAGAAGAGTTCAAGGGTTCGAAGAGTTCAAGGGCTTATGGGTTCGTGAATTTCGAAATACAACACTCAACATCTTTTATCTTAGAAACTGAATCCTTACTAACGAAGCCTGTCGGCTGACCTGACCAGTTTATCGTCACGTTTTATTGCCCGGTTAGCCATAACCAGGAATACAAGAGCTACCAATGGCAGGTAAATCCCAAAAGCCTTGCGATAATCCGGAACAATGCTAATCTTCTTCTCAATCATAGGAATATACAGGAAGAAAATTCCCATAATCAGGATGATTGCAGCCAATACCCCGATATTGGTAAGTTTCACTTGTAAGGAGCGGTTTTTGAATTGGAATATGGTGTAAACGGTAAGCATCCCAATACTAACAGCTACAACCACCAGAGGCAGGTACAGCATAGGATTGAATACGTTGGGCCCACCCGGAACCATGTTCTTTAATCCGGTGACGGAAAATACATAGGCACCGTTTTCGCCGAAGAACTGAGCCAGCGGAAAAGCAAAAAGCAAAGCGATGGCTATAAAAGCAAGTGAAAGGTATAAGGTTTGGATGCGTTGGATCATGATAAGTGGAATTAATTTGCTTGCAAAGATAGCAAGGAAAATGAAAAGATAAATAGTAATAATCAGGATGAGATTGAATCTGTATCCTAAGCTTCGTAAGGTCTATCCCTTGCTTTGCCGGGTTTTGAAACAATAATAATTATGAAAAGCAGGCCCGCATCCGTTTTTTCCTCAATTTAGCATCAGGAAATCCCAACACTTTTCGAAACGTAATACCTTCCTAAATCATATGCCTCAACGCAACACCATAATCTGGGACTGGAACGGAACCCTGCTCGACGATGCCGAACTTTGTCGCAAGGCAATTAACACAATGCTTAAAGAGAGACATTTGCCCGAACTAAGCCTGGAAAAATACCGCTCTGTTTTCACTTTCCCTGTCATTGAGTACTATATAGAAGTAGGTTTTGATTTTACAATTGAAGAATGGGATCCGGTTGCTATGGAGTTTATCAGGCAGTATGCCGATGCATTGCCTGGCTGCAGGCTGACACCCTTCGCCGTCGAAACTCTGGAAATATTCAAGCAGAAAGGCTATCGCCAGGCTATTATTTCAGCCATGGAGCATGATTCCCTGCTGAAATCGGTTTCACACCTGGGTATAGATCATTATTTCGATCATATAGGAGGCATTGGTGATCATTATGCCAGCAGTAAGGTTGATAATGCCAGGAGCTATTTCACTTCGGCCGGCCTCAACCCTGATCGTATTACACTGATTGGCGACACTATCCATGACTCGGAAGTCGCGGCCGAATTACAATGCAAATGCATCCTTGTAACCACCGGGCACCAGTCGTTCAGCAGGTTGCAGGCTACGGGTCTGCCCGTCATAACAGACCTTTCAGAAATTAAACCCGGACTTCTATCGTAACCTCCGAAACCATGAAAAAAATTTATTTAATCCCAGCCCTTGCGCTCTTAGTGATTATTTTTTTCACTGTAACAGCATGTTTCAACAAGAAAAGCCCGGCCGACAGCACCATTCTTGCCGACACTGACCGCTCCTTTTCAGCCCTTTCGGCCGAAAAAGGAATGAATGCCGCTTTCCTTGCCATGTTCGACTCGGCCGGAGTGATGTTGCGGGCTAACCATCCCCCGGTGGAAGGATATGCTGCCATCAGGTCACTGCTTTTGAGCGAAAGTGACACTTCATTCACCTTGGTCTGGGAGCCCATATTCGCAAAAATTTCCGCATCCGGCGAAATGGGGTATACCTATGGAACCTACCGTATCACAGACAGGGCAAGCGATTCGCTTTTAGGCGTCGGGAAGTACACTACCATCTGGCAAAAAGAAAGCGATGGCAAATGGAAAGCCATGCTGGATGCCGGAAATCCGGGGCTGGGGAAATCAAACTAAACCTTTACTAATAACAGTATGAAGGGTGGTACGAGATAAACCTTATATACTGTGCACGTGTTTCTGAAATCAATAAATGCTAATGAAAAGATATTTAATCCCGTGTACGCTGTTGGTTTTACTAACCATATTTACGCAGCAAGTCATTCAGGCACAGACAGATTACATGCAGCAGTGGCCCGGCTTCAGGGGACCATGGGCCTGCGGGTTTATCGAAAATGCAAAGACACCCATCAACTGGGATGTGGACAGCTTAAAAAATATCAAATGGAAAACGCCCATTCCAGGTTTGGGGCATTCATGCCCGGTCGTCTGGGGTAATGATCTCTTTGTCACAACTGCTTCAAGTACAGCGGGTATAGAATCACTCAAAGTCGGTCTGTACGGCGATATTGATGAGGCAGATGACAACCTGTTGTATGATTTCAAAGTCTATTGCCTTGATAAAAATACAGGGAAAATAAACTGGGAAAAGGTTGCTCATTTCGGCACTCCGAAGTCGAAACGGCATACGAAATCCTCGCAAGCAAACTGCACACCTGCCACCGATGGCAAATACCTGGTCGTCAACTTTGGTTCCGAGGGCCTGTATTGCTATGATCTTGCCGGCAACCTGGTCTGGAAAAAAGATTTGGGGATACTAAATCCCGGCCCTTACTCCGATCCCGGCGTGGAATGGGGGTATGCCAGTTCACCGCTGATCTATAAAGATAAGATCATCCTGCAGTGCGACATTCCTAAAGATCCTTTTATTGCGGCGCTTGACCTTAGCACGGGTGAAGAGATCTGGCGGACATCCCGCGGCGACGAAGTATCAACCTGGTGTACACCCTCCATTTATGCCAAGGATGGAAATACCATGGTCATTGCCAATGGGTACCGAAGAATATGCGGTTATGATTTTGAAACAGGGAAAGAAATCTGGAGGCTCAGCAACGGTGGTGATGCCCCCGCTCCCACCCCGGTAGTTGCCAACGACCTGATATATCTCAACAGTGCCCACGGCAAATACTCCCCCATATTTGTCGTAAAACCGGGTGCTACCGGTGACATTACGCTAGCACCCGACAGCACGACGAACAACTATATCGCCTGGAGTGTAAAAAAAGGGGGCGCGTATATGTCAACGCCATTAATTTACCGGGGCTTATTATATAACCTGCAGGTAAGCGGTATGTTGACCTGCTACGACGCTCTCAGCGGTGAAGTGAAATACAAGGAGAACCTGAAAGAAGCATTCTCGGCTTCCGGTATTGCCGCTGATGGTAAATTGTATTTCAGTTCCGAAGAAGGAAACATTTACGTGATTGGTGCCGGGCCCGAATTCAGGCTTTTAGCTAAAAATGCACTCAAAGATGTTTGCATGGCAACGCCGGGAATTTCGGAAAATGCAATATTCTTCAGGACACAACACTTTGTGATCGCTGTCGAATAGGATTTTGAAAAATTTAGTGCTGAGATAAACCGAGATAAGGGAACCAGGTAAAGCCGTCCAGGAGTGACTGCTTCCTCATAACATACAGTAAACCTGGAATGGCAATCATTGCCACGATATTTTCCAGCCTCGTATTTGAAAATTCAGGAGAACTCAAAAGCCTATTCCGGGATAGGCTTAACCTCGTTTTTCAGTTCTTCTTCCCGGGCTTTATCGTAATATACTTCCTTAACAGCCTCTCCACCGCTGTATTCAATCTCACTTTCCTTTTCGCCGTTGTCCTTAAAAGTAGTCCACAATCCTTCTTTCAGGTCGTTTTGCAGCTGGCCGCTAACTATGAGTTTACCGTTCGGGTAGAAATAACGGGCTGTGCCTTCGTATTTTCCTGCCTTATAATTCACTTCCGACTTGGTGCTTCCATCCTGGAAATACTGCCGGCATAATCCGTCCTTTAACCCATGCTGGTAAGGGCATTCTTCGAGCAGTTTACCTTCATCATAATAAGTCTTCCATATCCCGACAGGCGTTCCTTTCTGATAGTTCTCTTCGGCAGAAAGTACTTCCAGGTCATTGTAATATTTCCAGGGTCCGTCCTTTTTGGTTTCAACATACAAGCCCTCAGCCATTTTTTTACCGCCAGGATGGAAATTGATGGCTGTGGCAGATTTACCGTCTGCGCTGTATGTAAGTTGCGAACGAAGCTTACCATCCTCGTAATAATACTTAAAAGTCCCCTGTGGAATATTGTCCTTAAACCGGCCTTCATAGATCACCTTACCCGTGGCATTCAGTTTTCGCCATTCCCCCTGCTTAAGTCCTTTTGAATCAGTAACATTCTGTGCCTGTAATGTGGTGAAACACCATAACGAAAACAAAGTAAAGAACAGGTAAGATTTTAAAATATGCATAGGGTCAGGGGGTTATTTTATCCAGGGTATATAACGATGAAAAGCGTTTTATCGTATTAAAGCGCAAAATTTGACTACTTTTGAAGGGCAAATTTACGAAGTTATTGGAACGGATGACGTCGGTGTTTTGTTAAGCAATTATAAAAAATGGAGGGTAATTACTCATCGGTATTATTAAAGAATGTGGTAGGCGAACTTACGCGTTTGCCCGGAATAGGGTCAAAAACGGCACTGCGCCTTGCCCTGCACCTGCTCAAGCAGCCACCCGAAATTGCTGCAGCCCTCGGTGAATCTATCCTCAAACTGCGTAGCGAAATAAAATACTGCACCGAATGCAATAACATCTCGGACCGCGAAACCTGCGACATCTGCTCCAATCCCAAACGCGATCACGCCACTCTATGCGTTGTGGAAGATATACGCGATATGCTTGCCATCGAGAACACAGGCCAGTTCAAGGGCATTTATCATGTGTTGGGCGGTATTATTTCGCCGGTCGAAGGAATTGGCCCTTCCGATCTTAGCATTAAGCCAGTGCTGGATAAGGCGGCTTCCGGTCATATCAGGGAAATCATCATGGCTCTGCCGGCTACGGTTGAGGGTGATACCACCAATTTTTACCTGTATAAGATGCTGAAACAATACGATGTGGTGGTAACGATTATTGCCCGGGGTATCCCCGTTGGCGATGAACTCGACTATACCGATGAGATCACGCTGGGCCGTTCGATCCTGATGCGGCAACCTTACCAGGGGATCAAAGGGTAGAGAAATTACAGGTGCAGGTCCACGCTAATTTAACGCTGCCTGGTTTAGTTCTAATGATTTTCAAAATACTATCCGATGAAATCCGAATTGCATACTGCGCAAGAGAGAGGGCACGAAAACCATGGATGGCTCACTACCTATCACAATTTTAGCTTTGCCACCTATTTTAATCCTGCCCGCGAGCAGTTCGGCTGCCTTAGGGCTCTGAATGATGATACGCTTGCCGGGGGAATCGGTTTCGACCTGCATCAGCATAGCAATATGGAGATCATCACTATAGTGCTCAATGGGGCCATTGAACATGCCGACAGCCTGGGGAATATACAGCTGATAAGCGAGGGGGAAATACAGGTTATGACGGCAGGCACCGGCATTTACCATACCGAGTTTAACCATTCGGAAACAGAGTCAGCCCAGTTTCTCCAGCTTTGGATATTCCCGCGGGACAAGGGGCTTAAGCCACGTTATGATCAGATTTCTTTTGATGACCGGGCAAAGCCGGGCAAACTGGTTAAACTTGTTACTCCGGATATCAAACAGCAAGATGAGGCACTCTGGATTCACCAGGATGCGTTTATTTCGGTCATAAATCTTTCAGAAGCAACAAATTACTGCTACCAGGTCAGCCAGATGGGTAACGGGGTTTTTGTTTTTGTACTAGGCGGGGAAATATCCATACAGGAAAAAAACCTGGGAAAAAGAGACGCTATTGCGGTTACGGATACCGCATCTATTGAAATATGGGCTAATGGATTTTCGCGCGTTCTTTTTATAGAAGTGCCACTGAAATAAGAAATGAATTCCTTTACCTTCGCAGGGTTCAGGTGCCTGTGATAGAATTATCTTCAGCCAGGAAATCAAAAAGCATCAACTGATTGGCGCTAACCTCATGATGTTCGTGGGTGACCAGGTGCACGTTACGTAAAAGGAATTCGCGTAACGCCCTGCGAAACACCTTATTCTCCGTAGTTTGGTGGGTTTTGCAAAACTGCCGTAGCATCTTATTCTGCGATTCCGTGATTTTCAGCTCTTTTTTGTAGAACTTTATCTTTCGAGCCTTCTTTTTCCTGCGCTTCGGCATGATAACCGCTGTTAACTATTGCCGGCTAAAGTAATGCATAATAAGTCATTGCCACCTCTCAAAAACAAATAGTAATTCACAATTTATGAACAGGCAGCCTATAGGGAAATACGAGTTTTAAGTTAGGAGATCGGAGTTAGAGAACTGAAGACAGATAACCTTTGAACTATTCTAACCCTGTAACTATGAAACACTTAAATTCTTCAAACCATTTAACCCTTCAAACCTTTGAACTCTTCGAACCCTTGAACCCTTCAAACCTTTGAACT
>JBAXXB010000268.1:0-6499 GCA_037128115.1 Bacteroidota bacterium | reverse complement strand
AGTCTGCAAATTTAGTTTTTCTTTTTTGCAGACACAGTTTCATGAACAGTCTCGGGTGTTCGCCGGACCACGTAAACTGAAAACACTTGTTTTTCAGCTGTCTTAGTAAAAAAAAGCACCGGGAGGTTTTACCCGTCCCGGTACTTTTTTAAGCTGAAAGGCATAATGGCTCAGTGTATAACCCGCTCAGGTTTTGGCAGTAGCGCCGGAATTAGTGGTTCTTGGCCTGCCCGGGAAACGTTTCTGCAAATCCTCGTATATGGTCTTTGCTCCGGGAATGCCGTTTTTAGCAGCCTGTTTTACCGAATTATAATATATAAGGGCAGCAATATAGGCTTCGCTTCCGCTTAGGGTAAGCGTATCCGTTATATTGTCGCACAGTTGCTGTACTAATTTTGCGATAGGCGAAAGTTGGGCTATGGCGTTCACATCAATTTGCATATCCACTATATTTAAAAAAGCAGGTGCAAATTCAGGATTGGTTTCGGAATACGACAACGCCTTATTTACAAAGGCTATGGACGAATCTCCCAGTATAGGCATGCTTTTCTTCTGATCAGCAGTGAGAGAAATAAGGAAGGGTGCAAAGTCGGCCAATAATTTGGTAAGTTCGTCTTTAATATTCTGATGAACTTCGGCCGGAATTACCATGGCAATATTATTTTGTTGCGACATAGGCTTAAACTATTTGAAGGTGAATAACAGATTTGGTATGTATGCACTTCAGCTTAATCCTTGATTTAATAGAGCCGGGAGACTATAAACGAATATTTGAATAGCAGTACAGGTGTTTTTTTAGAATGTTGTAGTGATGAGTCTGTTAGCCCGGGATAATGTAATGCAAATATACTCATAAGTGGCATATTTTGTTGAGCAACAGGTGTAAAATATTTTTATTGACCCATGTCGTTTAGTAGTCGAAAATATACCCCAGATGGCGATTCGCATATTTGTGTTTACAAGAAGTACGTTCGGGAAAATGGATAATAGTTTTGGATTCTTCAATATCCAACCATGGTGCAGAGCTATGTGAAATGCCCTGCATGCCTCTGCAAGCCTATGATATAGCGGGTTTAGATATGAGGTATTATGAATATATCCCAATTGCGGAATGCATTTTATGCAATATTACTATTTGTTCCTTCGTTAATTAATTATTATACATCGATATGATAATACTCTTTACTTTTTACACTTTTCCTGCAGACCATAAAACAGCGGCATAATTAACTTCCTTTCAGGATGAAATATAAATGAATACCCTGTTACAATTATATAAGCCCACATTTCAAAAGAAGCGACCAAGTGCAATCCTATTAATATAGACTATTTCTAAACAGAACTCTTTTGTTGCAGAAATAAGCAAAAAGCTTAACTTTGAGTTTCACGCTGCAGGATAACATTAAGTTTAATCTAAGCGTGCAAGTATACCATTTATGAATAAGACAGCGCATAGAATCTTCATTTTTACATTATCACTTATCGTGATAATAGTATTTACGCTCATCCTTCAAAAAGGATATTCCTATTATAAAATAAGCCTGGAAGAACGGTTTTTCCATCCTGACCACGCAGCCTTGAAGCCCAGTGGTTTTTGGGGCCATGGCATGGGAATCCTTGGCTCTTTATTGATGATCCTGGGTGTAGTGTTATATATGGCCAGGAAAAGATACAGGATTTTCTCCCGTTTGGGAATATTAAAACACTGGCTTGAATTCCACATTTTCCTATGCACCCTGGGGCCCATACTGGTGCTTTTCCATACTTCATTTAAATTCGGAGGCATAGTGGCAATCAGTTTCTGGAGCATGGTTGCTGTATTTGTAAGTGGTGTAATAGGCCGGTTTATTTATATACAGATACCCCGAAGCATCGAAGGACGGGAATTGAGTCTGACCGAGGTTCGCGATATGAAAGGGGATATAGGCGATATGCTCACTAATTCCATGCACCTGGATGCTGAAAGCTATAAGGTAATTGTGGATGCAATAAAAATTAAAACCGATTTTCGCGAAAGTAGTTTTCTTGCCAGGGGACTCCGTAAATACATGGATAACCGCAAAACAATACAAACAATTAAAGTTGTTCTGAAAAAGAGTGAAATTACCAGGTCACAGCGAACCCAGGTGCTTAACCTGGTAAAAAACGAGATGTCGCTTAATAGCAGGATCGAACGACTTGTAGTTATGCAGAATTTGTTCAAATACTGGCATGTGGCTCATTTGCCGTTTGCACTTGTCATGTTGATAATTATGATCATTCACGTTTCGGTTACCATAGTGTTCGGTTACAGATGGATTTTTTAATTATGGAAGAGATACTCCTCGAACAAGTCGTAATTTATTCAGTGGTAATACTTTTTTGCCTACTGGTGGTGATTTTCTATTTGCGGAAACAACGACGCGATTCGAAAAAGGTGGAAGCGAAAATTGTTATTGCCAAAGCAGAAGGGTTATATGAGCCCGTATCCCTGCATCCGGTTATTGACGAAAACAGTTGCATTCGTACCGGGGCATGCGTGGCAGCCTGCCCGGAGAAAGATATTATTGGAATAAAAGACGGCAAGGCAACAACTATCAATGCTTCAAAATGTATAGGCCATGGGGCATGCTTTCATGCCTGTCCCACCCAGGCAATTACACTGGTTATCGGTACCGAGAAACGGGGTGTTGAACTACCGCATATTAACCAGAATTTCGAGACTAATGTGAACGGAATCTTTATAGCCGGTGAATTAGGAGGGATGGGGCTTATTAAAAACGCAGTGGAACAAGGTCGCCAGGCAGTTGAGAATATTGTTAAAACCCTGAAAAAAGGCCACCATGCCACCTACGATCTGGTGATTGTGGGTGCCGGCCCTGCAGGTGTTTCTGCCAGCCTTACGGCAAAGAAGCACAATCTTAACTTTCTTATCCTCGAGCAGGATACACTGGGTGGAACCGTTTTTACTTTTCCCCGCCAGAAAATTGTGATGACCTCAGCCATGGATCTACCCCTTTACGGAAAGGTTAAACTGTTCGAAACCAGCAAATCGGCCCTGCTCGATTTATGGAATGATGCACTCCGGAAGAATGCCATTACGATCAGGGAAAATACTAAAGTCGAATCCATTACACCCGAAAACGGGTATTTCGATATAGAAACTCTGTCAGGTGAACATATTTCTGCTAAAGCAGTCTTGTTGACTATTGGCCGGAGGGGAACCCCGCGCAAACTTGGTGTTCAGGGCGAAGTTCAGGAAAAAGTAGCTTATCGTTTGCTGGAGCCGGAAGATATCAGCGGGAAACACATCATGGTGGTAGGTGGGGGTGACTCGGCTATAGAATCAGCATTATTGCTGTGTGAACAGAATACGGTCACTCTTTCGTACCGCAACGAAGTTTTTAACAGGATAAAGCTTAAAAATAACGAAAATATCAAGGATGCCATAGAAAAGGGCTTGCTGAAAGTTATGTTTAACACAAACCCTGTGGTTATAAACAAGGAGTCGGTAGTGCTTACGACAAACAAAGCGGGGGAGGAGTTGACTATCAAGAATGACCTGGTTTATATTTTTGCCGGCGGAGAGCTACCGATACAATTTTTGCAAAAAGCGGGCATTCATATTACCAGGAAGTTCGGAGAAGCGGTTTTGAAGCACTAAAACTTATCATTGAAGTAATTAATGATGAAAATAAGGATAGTAAACATTCTGAGTACCGTTGCACTGGCTGTGTTATTCAGTTGTGCTGCAAATGCCCAGATCTCGCCCGGCGACCTGGCCAAAGTGCATTCTCACCTGGAAGGCATGGCCAATTGCACAAAATGTCATATCCTGGGCGAAAAGGTATCGAACGAGAAATGCCTGGCCTGTCATACTGAACTGAAAGTGCGCATCGATTTGAAAAAAGGATACCATTCGTCGGCTGAGGTCAAGGGGAAACAATGTGCATCCTGCCATAACGACCATCATGGAGTTTCGTTCCAAATTCTCCGGTTCGACAAGGATAAATTTAACCATATACTTACCGGGTACAAACTGGAAGGGGCTCATAGCAGTAAGAAATGTGCCGACTGCCATAAAGCAGCATTTATTTCCGACAGTAAAATAAAGGCAAAGAAGTTTTCCTATCTGGGATTGAATACTGAATGTTTAGGTTGTCACGCTGATTATCATCAAAAGACACTTTCGGTCAACTGTGCTGATTGTCATAATGCCGATAAATTCAATCCGGCATCAAAGTTCAGTCATACCAGGGCTAAATTCCAGCTGACAGGTAAACATGAACACCTGGCCTGCGCTGACTGTCATAAGACTTCTATCAAAAACGGGGTGAAATTCCAGGAATTTAAAGGCGTACAGGCCACTAATTGCACCAATTGCCATAAGGATGTGCATCAGAATAAATTCGGCCAGAACTGTGCTGAATGTCATAATAATGAATCATTTACAATTGCGGGAGGCCCGAAAGGCTTCGATCATAACAAGACGGATTTTAAACTTGAAGGCAAGCACCAGGTTGTTAACTGCAAATTATGTCATAAAGTAAAACTAACTACTCCCCTGAACTGCAGCCATTGCTCCAATTGCCATGCGGATTATCATGAAAATCAATTTGCGAAAAGCGGCGTTTCTCCTGATTGCTCGGTATGCCACACGGTGAATGGTTTTACCGGGTTTTCGTATACCCTGGAGCAACACAATACCGGCGTATTTCCATTAAAGGGCGCGCACCTGGCAACGCCTTGCTTTTCCTGCCATAAGAAGCAGGAAAAATGGAAGTTCAGGGAAATAGGGAAGATATGCAGGGATTGCCACGAAAATATCCACAAGGACATAATCAGTGATAAATACTATCCTGGGGCAAACTGTGAAGCCTGTCATAATAGCGGTCGCTGGAGTGAAGTTAAATTTGACCATAAAAATACACCGTTTGAACTGGAAGGGGCTCATGTAAAGCAAACCTGCCGCGATTGTCATTTCAACAAAGAAAATACGGGTCATGCGATCCAGAAGTTTGCAGGATTAGCGACCAACTGCACCAACTGTCATAAGGATGTGCATATGAGCCAATTCGAAATCGATGGGGTTACGGATTGCAAGAGATGCCATAACTCCGATTCATATAAACCTGCATCGAAATTTGATCATAGCAAAACCCGCTTTGTGCTCGACGGGAAACATGTTAATGTGGCATGCAACAAATGCCATAAGGAAGTAACTGACCAGGGAACTCCTTTTGTACTTTATAAAATAAATAAATTCAAATGCGAAAACTGTCATCTTTAATTCTGCTCTTGCTGCTTTCCGCCAGCCTGTCTGCACAAAAATCGCCTCATGGTGACAGTTTTACCGCCAATTGCGACGATTGTCATAAAACCGACGGGTGGAAAGTAGACCTGAAAACGATTTCCTTCGATCATGCCGGGACGAAATTCCCACTTGTCGGCCAGCATAAGGATGCAGCATGCAAGGCCTGCCATACAACCCTCGAATTTGCTAAAGCCCCGACTGAATGCAGTTCGTGCCATGCCGATATGCATGAGCAGACTGTTGGTACTGAATGTGGCAGATGTCATACTCCCAATTCGTGGATCGTTACGAACATAACACGATTGCATCAGCAGGGCCGTTTCCCCCTTATAGGCCGCCACACGACTGCTGATTGCCGTGATTGCCATAAAAACCTGCTGTCAGTTTCCACAACTGCGTCACCAACAGCCTCCAGGCTTCGTTTTGATCCTATGGGAATAGAATGTTACGATTGTCATAAGAAGAATTACCAGGCTACCACTCAACCCAATCACATACAGGATAATTTCTCGACAAATTGCGCTGATTGTCATAATATTAATGCCTTTTCATGGAAAGGGGCCGGGTTCAATCATGCAGGTGTTACCCAGGCTTGCATAAGTTGCCACCAACCGAACTATGCAGCTACTACGAATCCGAATCATACTGCTCTCAATTTTTCGACAAACTGCAAAGATTGTCACACCACCGACCCAGGCTGGAAACCAGCCCAATTCAGGGACCACGATGCCAAATTCCCGATTTATTCGGGGAAACATAACGGGCAATGGAACTCCTGCGCCGATTGTCATACTAATCCTGGTAATTATACCCAGTACATTTGCATTGACTGCCACGAACATAACCAGGCTACCACTGACGGCAAGCATAATGGGGTTCCGGGATATGCTTATAACAGCATTGCCTGTTACGGATGCCACCCGTCGGGGACAGGCCAGGGGACTTTTGACCACAATGCGGCTGGTTTTCCCTTAAGTGGTGGCCATACTTCCGTAGCATGCACCAAGTGCCACACCAGCGGATTTGCTGGTACATCGCCTGTATGTGCTAGTTGTCACACAAATACATATAACCAGACAGCCAATCCCAACCACAGTACCATCGGTATCACCAACGAATGTGCTACCTGCCATACCCTGAACCCGGGATGGAACCCTGCCACTTTCCCGACACACAATACATATTATGTGTTGGAAGGCAAGCACA
>JBAXXB010000267.1:0-6506 GCA_037128115.1 Bacteroidota bacterium | reverse complement strand
AAGGCCGTAGATAAAAATATGGAGATCAGCAACATAAAACTGATCAGCAAGACTAAAACCGATATTTGAAAATACAAATAGCAAACTCCGGGCTTTTCGACTGATCAGCTTCAGTATGCACAAACTATAAATCACGCCCTGATGTACCTCCTTCTCCTGGCATTAGCACCCGCCATCCTACTGATGATGTATGTTTACTTCCGCGACAAGTACGAAAAGGAGCCAGTGAGCCTTATCCTGAAAGGAGTGCTTTTAGGAGCTATAGTAATTTTCCCTGCAGGGCTGATCGAAAACTATATTACAGGGTTTGGCATCGGTTTCGGGAAAATCCCAAAGTCGGCATTCAATGGCTTTCTTGTCGCCGTGCCACAGAAGAAGCACTCAAGTTTTTAATGGTTTTTATTTTAGTATGGCGCAACCCCAATTTTAATGAAAAATTCGACGGCATAGTGTATGCGGTTTCTGTCGCCCTGGGTTTTGCTGCCATCGAAAACCTGTTTTACGTTTTCTCCAATAATTCCCTTCAGGTAGGATTGTTAAGGGCTTTTACCGCTGTACCCGCACATGCTATTTTTGGCATAGTCATGGGATTCTATCTCGGACTTGCCCGGTTCGGTGTTCAGCAGAGGGGGAAATGGCTACTACGGGCATTTACAGTTCCCTGGTTATTCCACGGCATTTACGACTTCCTTCTCATGTCGGGGTATCCTTTACTTTTGCTCATTTTTATCCCCTTCCTCTTTTATATGTACCGTTATGGCTTGAAAAAGATGCGGGAACTCAACGAATCCTCGGTTTTCAACCCGGCAAACATCAATTTTATGCTTCAGCGCGAAGAATACCAGGAAGAACAGGAGAATAAAAATACCTAAATGTAAACCTAAATGCCAGCTCAAATCCTGCAAACCTTAAAACCCGGAGTTCCCAAACCGGTACTTATAGCCTTGGGAGCCGCCCTTTGGGGGTTTGCGGCCTACCGCATCCTGAAAATGGGATTTATTTTTATTGAGAAACACGCCCTCCACCACTGGCTTAATTACCTGATCGGCATAGCGGGTTTCATTCCATTTTTCCTTCTGGTGTTCCGTAAAGTCAGCCTGCGCTATGTAACCCGTATCAAAAACCTGCCTCAGCGCCGGCCCTGCATGTTTGCTTTCTTCGACCTGCGCGGCTACCTCATGATGTCATTTATGATAGGCATGGGGATCATGGTCAGCCATTGGAAAGTAATACCCGAACTCTATAAAGGCACGTTTTTTATATCCCTGGGGCTTTCGTTACTGGCATCCTCCATTTTCTATATTGTTGAAGGCGTGCAATTTGTTATGCAAACCCGCAAAGGAAGTTAAGTTATCAACAGCGAATTCACACCCGCTGATAATCAATAATCCTTTGAATGCCTCTGTAATTTAACCTATTTGAACTGAAGCAGTGAACCTTTGAACTTTTTAACCTTTGAACTTTTCAAACCATTAAACTCTTTTAACCCTTGAACCCTTCAAACGCGAAGCATTGAACTCTATAAACCTTCGAACTCTTCCAACGCTCAGCATTGAACTCTTAAACCTTTGAACTCTTCAAACCACCCTAACCCCCTGATTTACATGTCGACACCCATAACCGTAGTATCGGTAAACATTAGTGAGAAAAAAGGCACCATTAAAGTTCCTGTTTCCGAAATTGAATTAAATGAACTCGGCGTTGCCCGGGATGCGCATGCCGGCAACTGGCACAGGCAAGTGAGCCTGCTAGCCGACGAAAGCGTGCAACGATTCACGCATGCTGCCGGGCGAAGCATTCAATATGGCGAATTTGCCGAAAACATCACCACCAAGGGCCTTGAACTGGTGAATACCCATCCGCTCGACCTGCTGCTGATTGGTGAGGTGAAACTGGAAATCACACAGATAGGCAAGGAATGCCATGGTACATCCTGCGCCATTTTTAAAGAAGTCGGCAACTGTGTGATGCCCAAAGAAGGAATATTCGCCAGAGTGTTGAAAAACGGTACCGTAAAGGCCGGCGATGAAGTAGTTTATGTTCCACGCGTATACAAAGCGCTGATTATCACGCTTAGCGACCGCGCCAGCCGTGGCGAATATGCCGACCGTTCGGGGCCTAAAATTGAACAGCTACTGACCACCTTCTTTGAAAATGAGGGTTGGAACTCTGCCATCGAGCGTAAGCTGATAGCCGATGATGCCAAAGCCTTGAGAGCATTATTGGAGGACGCCCTCGAATCACAGATAGATATAGTGATCACTACCGGCGGAACGGGAATAGGCCCCAGGGATCTAACCCCTGGAGTCGTCAAACCTCTTCTCGATAAGGAAATACCCGGAATCATGGAACTGATCCGTTTTAAATACGGAAGCCTGAAGCCGAATGCCCTCTTATCGCGGGCCATTGCGGGTGTTATGGGTGGCACCCTGGTATATACCCTGCCGGGAAGCGTGAAAGCCGTCGAAGAATACATGAGCGAAATTACACCCACCCTCAGGCACAGCATCTATATGCTTCACAACCTCGACGCGCACTGATCCCCTTAAGCGGGGAACCGGGAAAATGCAGGCTGAAGGCTGGTTTCGTTGATTTTAGGATAATATTTCCCATCAGGCTGTAGGGGTAAACCCGTTTTCAGTTGTCTTATATGTATCATTTTCTTTTGCTTACCGGGTTACTATTCACATTCTAAAATCCATAGCTATGAATAAGACGCTGTTCCTGGGCTTACTTTCCATATTGTTGATTTCGTGTAAAAAGGAAAAACAAACCTCATTTCCGGAATATATACTGGCCGGGCAAATATCGGGCGATGGCATTCTGTATACCGATCGCCAGCCTGATGACACACTCACCTATTCTTCAACTAAGCCTGTTGACATTAACCAGGACGGTGTGGATGATTTTACTATTGCGACAAGCTTCTTTCAGCAACCCGGTTTCGGCTACGGAAGCTGTATTATTACTGCGCTCCATTCGAATAAACTGGCAGCACCGGTTTCGGACAGCACCTGTGCCGATACGCTGCGAAAAAACGATACCATCAGCCGTAGTCTCAACTGGCACCAGTCGGCAGGCATTCTTTACTACTGGTATTTTGATTATCAATCAAACGAGTCGATGGGCTTGTGGAGCCTGGGTTCAGAAACCTGTAAAAACAAATATATTGGCGTACAGGTACTGGTTGGCGACAAGATTATCTATGGATGGATAAAGCTGGATTATACCAATAACACCGGCTGGAATTATGCTATGATTGCGGATTATGCGTGTACTGCGGCTTATTGATATTCCGAGATTAGTTTATTACCTGACAATCTAACTATTAACTTATAAACCATCAACTAAAACCGTTGTGTGAGGTTGACGTATACACGGTTAAAATTCTGGTTTTTTTCGAAGGTACCTTCACAGGTAAGTGATACTGAAAGCTTCTTCATAATTTGCCAGTTCAGATCTATCTCTCCCATATTCTGAACCAGTGGAGCTTCCGAGTTTACAAACTTGTAATCAACATAGCGGTAACTAATTCCACCGTATAATTTCCCGGGCAACAGGTCGCGTGAAAATCCAAGACTGTATATACTCCCATTAACGTAAGCGGTTTCCAGTAAGGTAGCCGAAATTGTGGCAGAAGCGTTAATCAGGGGCACATTGCTGAAGGTAAGGAAACTGTAAAGGTTTTTCGAAGGCCGTGGATCCGTCTTACTGAACCTATAACCTGCATTGGCGCCGAAAGAAACAATCCTGCCGGGATGGCAGTTTACCTGGAGCATATATCCCTGCATGGTAGCTGCTTCAAGAAGCTGATCCACAATACTTTTGTAGGTTTCGTAATAAATTATATTTTGCCTGGCGCTATATGAAAGGGATACAGATAACGGCTTCGCTATTTTGTACCGCATCGAAACATAGAGATTCGACAAAGTAGGCTTGTTATTCTGGGTCAGGCTGCTGTCGGCCGGGTTGAATACTTTATTATACAAATCAAATTCTACAGACCCGAAAAAATAAAGTTTTGGAAGCAACGAATTGGAGTGTTGCACATACGCAAATCTGCGGTCGGTGTATCCATTGTTCTTTTGTTCAACAAAGGCGAGGGTAGTTTGCATATTGCCTTTCAACGAGTTATAGTCGTGACCTATATATCCCCCATATTGCAGCAGTTTAGGATTGAAACCGTAATTCATGTAATCGGGGCGGGACCCGGCAATTACTCCGGCGCTGATGGACTTGTATTTAGTCTCATACTGCAGCCCGTCGATGGCGCCTACGCTCGATAACCTGGGGTTCATTTTCCTGCCTACTGATAAACTGTTATTCTTGTTGAAAGCATAGTCAAGTGCCAGGCTGTAAATCTTTAAACCGTTAAATATATTTGCCTTTACATCGCTCCATTCATTCAGTTTATTCGCAAAGGTCACGTAAGCTTCACCCGACAATTTAGAGTTACCCAGGTTATTAGCATCGAGCGAAAAATTGTATCTCATCTGTTGAGAAAAAGCCGAGGTACTCGAAAAATTTGAATATGAGGAAACCGAAATACGGCCGCTGATGTTTTGCTTCAAGCCTGTTACAACTTCCTTTTTAAGTACAACGGTATCTTTTTTTATCGTGATGGGCTGAGGGGCTTGGGCAGTTGTATCTCCAGTCGCTATAACCGGCATCGATATTTTTCGCTGCGAGAGTATCTTATCACCAACCGAAAGTAGTTTTGCTGAAATTGGTGCACACACACAAGAGATAGAAGAGAATTCTTTTACAACCATGACCGGGATCGAAATAGCATTCTGGATTATATAAAGAGTATCGCCGGCCGATATATTTTCGGTAGACAGAAATTTCACATATACGTTTTGTGGAGTAATATATGATATGGCTCCCTCTTTCACCTCCCCCTGAGTTTGAGCCCTGAGGTTCAAACTGAAAACAAGCAAAAGAAAGGCAGGAAGTATATATTTCATATTATTGCTTTTAATTGCTCTTATTTAAAATGCTATTCATTGACTTACCCGCGTTTCCGGTAGGATGGCAATTATAGCAGGCTGCACTGGCATAGGTATACCCGCTGACACCCTGGTGTTTACTGTTCATTGTGGATTGGGGATGGCAGGAAGTAGTGCAGGTAAATACTGAAAAACTAGCTGCGTTAGGGTGACAATCGGCACAGGTATTCCATTTATTCTTGTGTTTACCTGAATAGATCGGGAAGTACTGCCCGTCATGGTTGAATGTCGAAGGAGCCCAGGCCGACTGGGTATGGCAATCGGCGCATGTGGTAGGGAATTGTGCCGTAGCATGGTTGGGATTGGTGGTCTGGTTGTAATTAGTCATGTGGCAGCCCGCACAGGTATTAGGCGTACTTGAATAATTGCCGTTGTGACAGGTAGCGCAGGCAACCGATACATGCGCCCCTGCAAGCACGTAATAGTTATTGTGAATAGGGAAAGTAGCAGGTGTCCAGCCCGGATTTGTCGTATGGCAGGTTGTACAGGTATTTGGAATACCAATGGCAGCATGATTGGGATTGGTTGTCTGGTTGAATTTGGTTTGATGACAACCTGCACAGGTATTAGGTGTATTTGAATATCCTGCCGAATGGCATTGTGCACATGGTACGGTTGTATGTGCGCCGGTGAGCGGGTAGGTGGTATTATGATTAAAAGTCGATGGCGACCAGGCGCTCTGCGAATGGCAATTTTCGCAAGTGGTGGCAAACTGAGCCGTTACATGGTTAGGATTAGTCGTCTGGTTATAATTGGCAGCATGACAACCATAACAGGTATTTGGGGAATTGACATAATTCCCCTGGTGACAGACAGCACAGTTATTGGCAACTGCAATGTGTGCGCCGGCCAAAACATAATAATTGTTGTGGGTAGGGAACGAGGCAGGTGCCCATCCAGGATTCAGTGTGTGACAATTTGCACATGTGTTTGCAATGCCGATAGCGGCATGATTAGGATTAGCCGTCTGGTTGTAATTGGGGGTATGGCAATCGGAACACAAGGAAGATGTCCCTATATATACATTGTTGTGGCAAGTAACGCATAATACGGTTGAATGTCCGCCGGTAAGCGAAAAACCGGCTGCGGCATGATCAAATCCCTGTGCTGTGCCTGTCGGGTGACAGGAATAACATGCCGGGCTGCTGTATTGATAACCTCCAACACCCTGGTGTTTGCTGTTCATGGTTGGTTGAGGATGGCAGCTACCCGTACAGGTAAATTCCGCATAATTAAGCGAATTAGCATGGCAATCGGCACAGGTATTCCATTTACCATTATGTTTTCCCGAATTAATCGGGAAATACTGCCCGTCGTGATCCCAGTTCGAAGGTTTCCAGGCCGTTTGGGAATGACAGTCAGCGCAGGTTACAGGAAACAGGGCGGCTGCATGATTCGGTGTAGTGGTCTGGTTGTAATTATTCTGGTGACAGCCCACGCATGTGTTGGGTGTTGTGACATAATTCCCGTTGTGGCAATCGGCACATGATGTGCTTA
>JBAXXB010000266.1:0-6508 GCA_037128115.1 Bacteroidota bacterium | reverse complement strand
AACTTTGATCTATTGCTTGCGCCTCTTCAGGCTGATCAGTCGCGTTTTGGTTCCCCTTAAAGAATTTGTGAATAAATCAATCAAATTCTTGTCGTGATTGGGAGTGCAAAGGTAAAACCTTTTTTAACTCCTGCAAGTATTTCTTAATATTTTATTAACAATTTTATTAAGATAATTTGTTGCATTAAAATCGGGCTGCAAAGATAGTATTTTTTTCAAATGAACAATGTCTTACTAAAAAAGAAATATAATTTCTTTCTCCTAATTCAGTGTTTTTTGTTTGCGTTTACAATTAAACGGCAAAACTACTTTCTTTACATCAGTGTCTTCAATGAACTTTCCCCGTTAGGAGGGTGCAAAAGTATATATTTATTTAACTAATGCAACACTAGATGAAAAATAAATTTCATTTTTCTTTAAAACCGTTGAATAACAGATAGATAAATTTTTTAACTATTATTATTATTCTGGATAGAAGGAATTTTTGTTACTTTACTACCCTAATTTGAAGTACTTTTTATGAAAAACCTGTCTGCAAAACAACACTTATTGGTTATAGGATGGCTTAGCCTTGTAATTTTACTCATTACGAAAAACGTCGCAGGCCAGGGTGAAGTGAGAACCTATCAACCTGAAAACAATTTCAAATCCCGTTTATTTTTCGGTGGTGGATTTGGTTTGCAGTTCGGATCGGTTACTTTAATCGAACTTTCACCCCTGGTCGGGTACAAACTCACGCCAAAGTTAGGCATTGGTGTCAGCCCCACTTATAAATATTATAGGTATAAAAACTATTATTCCAACGCTACTGACCTTGAGGCTAATGTTTTTGGTGGAAGTATATTTGCAAGGTACATGATATTGGAGAATGTTTTTGCACATGTAGAATATGAATCTCTTTACTATAATACAAAGTACCCTGGCTATCCCACGGAAATGCAGCAGTTCAATAGTTTTTTCGTGGGAGGAGGATACAAGCAGCAGATTGGAGGCAACGCATCCATGTATCTTGAGGTACTATGGAACCTGAATGATACTCCCGATTCACCTTATACCAACCCGGTTATACGGATGGGGTTCAGCGTTGGTTTATAAACATGTAAAGCATATTTGATAAAGGATTGGCCCAGCCATTTCCCTGAGGGTTTTCAGGCTGGTAGATTCCACTGCCAGCATTTATTAAATCGGAATTCATGATTTGACAGGTTTTGTACATAAAAGGCAATACTGTCTATTTAATTACTGATAATCTCACCAAAGCAAAAAGGCTGCCAGTAAAAGCAGCCTTTTTTGTCATAGATTGATTAAAATACTAATAAGGTATATTTTTCAGAACCTCAAGTGTGAGATCCCAAAACCTCTGCACTGTATCTATCTGAAGCCTTTCGTCGGGCGAATGTGCTCCTTTGATGGTGGGTCCGTATGAAATCATATCAATTCCCGGGTACGACTCGCCTATGAGTCCGCATTCCAGGCCTGCATGTATGGCCAGGATTTTGGGCTCCTGTTTAAAAAGTTTAACATATGCTTTGCGCGTAGTCTCAAGTATAGGTGAATGCGGATTGGGTGTCCAGCCCGGGTACCCATCGTTGTGGGTGATTTTAGCCCCGGCCAGTTTGAAAACGCTTTCAACCATGTTGAGCACATCTTCTTTGCCATGCTCCGATGAACTTCGCTGACTGGTACCAATTTCGATGACCTTATCTGTCATTTTCACAGAGGCCAGGTTAGTGGAAGTTTCTACAAAATTGGGAACATCGGCTGACATGGCTATCACTCCGTGGGGGCATGCATATAAAGCGTTTAGTAGGCGCTCCTGGGTCGAGAAGTCAATAAGGAATGAGGGTAATTCGGTAGGATGATAACTGATAAGTAGACCCGGTTCATTAATCCTGAATTCCTCTTTCATAAAGGTATTGAATTTCTTCACAAACTTTATGAAATCACTGCTGAAACGATTTGGTACTATAACATTGGCAAATGCTTCACGAGCGATGGCATTGCGAAGGTTTCCTCCCTCAATTTCCGATATGCGGACTTCGAATAAATGGCTCGATGACCATAATAGCCGGTTAAGTATTTTAACAGCATTTCCCCTGCCTTTATTTATATCATCACCTGAATGCCCACCCTGCAGACCGCTTACCTTGATCTGGTAGCCAGTAAAATCATAATTTACAGCTACTCTCGAATAACTCATGAATACTTTGGTATCCTGTCCTCCGGCACAGCCGATGAACAATTCGCCTTCATCTTCCGAATCCAGGTTTAGCAGGATATTGCCCTTCAGAAATCCCGGCTTTAAACCATTTGCACCTGTCAGGCCGGTTTCTTCGTCAACCGTAAACAGCATTTCAAGAGGTCCATGCTCTATATCCTGCGATTCAAGAATTGCTAATTGTGTTGCTATTCCTATACCATCATCAGCTCCCAGGGTAGTGCCTGTAGCTTTTACCCATTCACCTTCCTTGCGTGGAAGTATGGGATCATTGTCGAAATCATGATAAGTATCGCTGTTCTTTTCACAAACCATATCAATATGGCTTTGCAGGATGACAACCGGGAAATGGGTATACCCCTTGGTAGCAGGTTTACGGATCAGAATATTTCCGGTTTCATCTACCTCGTTCTCAAGGTTCAGCTTTCGGGCAACGCTGATAATGTAATCGGTTATACGTTTTTCTTTCTTTGAAGGACGGGGAACTTTGCAAATCTCGCCGAAATAATACCAGACTTTTTCAGGACTTAATCCTGTAAAAACAGTGCTCATAGCTTTAATTGAATTTTATTATATGCAAATATATACGATAATTGGACAATCCAGCTTTTTATCTAAAATTTAAGTAAAACACGCAAAATGTCACCTTTATTAGGTGTATTTTTGGGGATTCGTGAAGCCTGAAACAGAGAAAAACAGAATGAAACTGACTAGCCGCTAGATCGAAGTAAGCAGCTGTTTAATAGTTGCTTTAGGATCGACAGAAGAGAATACTGCATTGCCGGCAACAAGTACATCGGCTCCGGTTTTCAACAGCCTGCCGGCATTAGACAGGTCAATACCACCATCAACTTCGATAAGTATATTTTTACCCGTAGCACGGATCATTTCCTTTAATGCCGTGATTTTATGAAATGTATTTTCAATAAATTTTTGCCCGCCAAACCCCGGGTCGACAGACATCAGCAGTACAAGGTCCAATTCCGGCAGTATTTCACTCAGTACGTTAACGGGTGTATGTGGATTAAGAACAACACCGACTTTAAGTCCTGATTCGCGCACCTGCATCACCGAACGGTGAAGATGCACCGAAGCTTCGTAATGGAAAGTAATAATATCGGCACCCGCGCTGCGGAAGGCCTCGAAATATTTTTCGGGCTGAACAATCATCAGGTGAACATCAAGAAGTTTGGTGGTTGCTTTCCGAATAGCCTTTACCAGCGGGATGCCAAATGAAATATTGGGTACAAAAACACCATCCATTACATCAATGTGGATCCAGTCGGCCTGGCTGTCGCTGAGCATTTCAATATCGTTGCCAAGATGGAGAAAGTCGGCGGACAGTATGGATGGAGCAATGATTGGCATAAGTTGAATATTACGTGAAGAAATGAAGTTTGATTAAAGTCTAAAAGTAAAAAAAAAGCGGACTCAAATAAAAAGAGCGGATAAAAATCCGCTCTTTTCGCTATTTAACCAAGATAGGTCTTCAGTATTTTACTGCGGGCAGTATGTTTGAGGCGGCGTATGGCTTTTTCCTTAATCTGGCGTACACGCTCGCGTGTAAGGTCAAATTTTTCACCTATTTCTTCCAGTGTATAGGGATGGCTGCCGTTCAGCCCGAAGTAAAGCTTGATTACATCAGCTTCACGAGGGGTAAGTGTCGAAATAGCGCGATCGATTTCTTTGCGCAAGGATTCATAAAGTAACCCGGTTTCAGGTGTAGGACCGTCGTCGCTGCGAAGTACGTCGTACATCGTATTGTCTTCGTCCTGGATCAATGGTGCATCCATCGAAACGTGACGTCCGCTGTTACGCATTGATTCTTTTACTTCATTCTCGCTTATCTCGAGCAGTGTGGCAATTTCGTCGCTGTTAGGTTCGCGTTCAAATTCCTGTTCGAGCTTAGCGTAAGCTTTGTTAATTTTGTTAATCGCACCGATTTTATTCAGCGGAAGCCTGACAATCCGTGATTGTTCAGCTAAAGCCTGCAAGATAGACTGGCGAATCCACCATACGGCGTACGAAATAAACTTGAATCCGCGGGTTTCGTCGAAACGCTGGGCTGCTTTAATAAGGCCGAGATTACCTTCGTTGATCAGGTCGGGAAGACTCAGACCCTGGTTCTGGTATTGTTTTGAAACAGAAACAACGAAACGGAGATTGGCTTTGGTGAGTTTTTCGAGAGCAGCGCGATCGCCTTGCTTTATTCGCTGTGCGAGCTGGACTTCCTCTTCGGCCGTAATCAGTTCCACTTTACCGATTTCCTGCAGGTATTTGTCCAGCGAAGCGGTTTCGCGGTTAGTTACTTGTTTTGTTATTTTGAGTTGCCTCATATATAAAAATTTGTGTTGGCGTTCTCTATTACGAAATTAATGGAAAGCAGGTTTCACATTTGCGAAAAAAAAGCACCTTCCCATTAAAAATAAAGGGAAGGTGCCTGGCTTTGGAGTACTTACTTTGCGCTGCTGTCGTTCTGATCAGGGCGTGGAAGCAATACTTTGCGTGAAAGTTTGAGTTTCCCTGTTTTGGGGTCAACCTCTATGAGTTTGACTTCGATTTTATCACCAACCTTCAGTACACTCTCTACATCTTTCAGTCGGCTCCATTCGATTTCGGAAATATGGAGTAACCCGTCTTTTCCAGGAAGGATTTCGACGAAAGCACCGAAAGCCGTAATGGTCTTTACTGTACCGGTATATACCTCACCAACTTCAGGAACTGAGACGATGCGCTTTATTTTCTCTTTCACCGCGTCTATTGCAGCCTTGTTGTTTGAAACGATATCAATGATTCCAAATTCGCCTACTTCTTCAATAACAATGGTCGAACCGGTTTCACGCTGCATTTCCTGTATGATTTTTCCACCTGGTCCTATAACTGCTCCGATGAATTCGCGTGGAATAGTCATCTTTACGATACGTGGGACATGAGGTTTGTAGTCTTCGCGTGGTTCTGTGATGGTTTTAGCCATTTCGCCGAGGATGTGTAAACGGCCAAGACGAGCTTGCTCCATAGCCTGTGCCATGATTTCGGTCGAAAGACCGTCGACTTTGATGTCCATCTGGCAGGCGGTGATCCCGTCGCGCGTTCCGGTTACCTTGAAGTCCATATCGCCAAGATGATCTTCATCACCTAAAATATCGCTCAGAACGGCAAATTTCGATCCTTCAGTTATCAATCCCATTGCAATACCTGCGACAGGTTTGATAAGTTTTACACCAGCATCAAGCAGTGCCAGGGTTCCGGCGCAAACCGTTGCCATGGATGAAGAACCATTCGATTCAAGAATATCACTTACTATGCGAACTGTATAAGGGTTAACAGTATTGTCAGGCATCATTGCCTTAAGCGCACGTAAAGCCAGGTTGCCATGGCCTATTTCGCGGCGTCCAACACCCATGATACGTTTAACTTCACCAGTTGAAAAAGGAGGAAAGTTATAGTGCAAAAGGAAGTTTTGTTTTTCCTGAATAACCACACCATCAATATCCTGTTCATTGAGTTTGGTGCCCAAGGTAACGGTCGTAAGTGATTGTGTTTCACCACGTGTAAAAATTGCAGATCCGTGGGCAGTCGGCAAGTAGTCGATCTCGCTCCAGATAGGCCTGATTTCATCAAGTTTGCGGCCATCGAGACGCTGTTTAGCGTTCAGAATCATGTCGCGCATAGCCTTTTTCTCCACGTCGTGGTAGTAACGGCCAATGAGAGGAGAATTCTCAGCTGCGAAATCCGGGTCGAGGCTATCCTTAAATTCCTGTTTAATGGCTGCAAAAGCTGCCGTCCTGTCTTTCTTGGAGGAAGCGGACATGGCTACTGCATAAATTTTATCGTAGCAGAATGCAGAAACTGATGCTCTGAGTTCTTCGTCGTTTTTTTCGTGGCAATATTCGCGTTTCGGGCTAGATTTTTCAACCATAGCAGCCAGTTCGAGCTGAGCCTGGCAAGCCAGTTTCAGATGTTTGTGTGCAAAAGCAATAGCATCAACCATGCTGCCTTCCGAAACTTCTTTCATTTCGCCTTCCACCATCATGATGTTTTCGGCGGTTGCAGCAACTATAATATCAATGTCGGCAGTGCTGATTAGACTGCGATCAGGATTCACAACCAATTCACCGTTAATGCGGGCAACACGTAATTCGCTTACCGGTCCGTTGAAAGGAATATCAGAGACCATAAGTGCTGTTGAAGCAGCCAGGCAGGCTAGTGCATCGGGCAGTATATCGTCGTCGGATGAAATCAAGGTCACTATCATCTGCACTTCAGCGTGATAATTGTCTGGAAAAAGCG
>JBAXXB010000265.1:0-6535 GCA_037128115.1 Bacteroidota bacterium | reverse complement strand
AAAAAGTTGCACAGGTGCTGGATAATTCCGAAATTCGCGCCCTCGTTGACGAACGTAATGAGAAAACCGGTAAAAAGATTCGGGATGCTGAATTGATGAAAGTCCCGTATATGCTTATTGTTGGTGAGAAAGAAGAAATTGATGGTACAGTTTCGGTACGTAAACATGGTCAGGGTGATATGGGAACATACGGCCTGAACGATTTTATCACTCTTATCACCGAAGAAACCAGGAAACAACTGGAGTAATTAAAAAGTATTGATACATACAAAGAAGTAAACCATATTTATTAACCAACAGGAAGGAGTTACAACCATAGCAACAACTAACTACAGCAGCGGCAGCAACAGTCAGGACAGGCGGTTCCCACGCCGCGAAAAAGAAGAGCTGCATAAGATTAACGAAAAGATTAAATCGCCTGTGGTACGGGTGGTTGGCGAAAACATTGAGCCGGGCATCTATAATATTAAGGAAGCCCTTCAAATGGCCGAAAATCTTGAACTTGACCTTGTTGAAATTTCCCCGACTGCGAATCCACCGGTATGCCGGATCGTGGATTACAAGAAGTTCCTTTATGAACTAAAGAAGAAGCAGAAGGAAATTAAAGCCAAGACGGCTAAAGTTGTAGTGAAGGAAATCCGAATGGGTCCTCAAACGGATGAGCATGATTTTAATTTCAAGTTGAAACATGCCCGCAGTTTCCTCCAGGAAGGCGCTAAGGTTAAAGTGGAAGTGTTTTTTCGCGGACGTTCTATAGTGTATAAAGATCAGGGCGAAATCATCCTGCTCAAATTTGCACAGGAACTGATGGAATTCGGGAAAGTTGAAAAGCTTCCCCTGCTCGAAGGAAAGCGTATGATCATGATCATTGCTCCCAAGAAAATTGCCGTTTAACACCCTTAAAGTGAATTTTCGAATACTTTTATAATAATCACCCTAATTAAAATCAAGTAACATGCCTAAAATGAAAAGTAAATCCGCTGCCAAGAAAAGGTTCACCCTTACCGGCACGGGCAAGCTAAAACGGAAGCATGCTTACCACAGTCACATCCTGACAAAAAAGTCAAACAAGCGGAAACGTAACCTCGGTTATACTACACTTGTCGACACGGCAGATGTGAAAGCGGTAAAGTTAATGCTCTCCTGCTAATTAATTAATTGTTTAACTTACTTTCAGCCCCATAAGAATTTGCCTGGCGGCAGATCGCTGAAGTAAAAAAATCTGAAAAAATGCCAAGATCAGTCAATGCAGTCGCATCCAGAGCCCGCAGGAAAAAAGTCCTGAAACAAGTTAAGGGCCAGTTTGGTAGACGTAAAAATGTTTGGACGGTAGCAAAAAATGCATACGAAAAAGGCGGCGTGTATGCATACCGTGACCGAAAAACCAAAAAACGCAATTTCCGCGCACTATGGATTACCCGCATCAATGCCGGTACCCGTGAGTATGGAATGTCGTATTCAGTATTTATGGGCAAACTTCACGCCCGTAATATCGAACTCGACCGCAAAGTACTTGCCGACCTGGCACTGAACAACCCGACAGCTTTCAAAGCAATCGTCGATTTGGTAAAGTAGTCCGAAAGCAATACAATATGAAAAAGCCGCCTTCAAGGTGGCTTTTTCGTTTTACATAGTTCTAGTCAATCGCTTTTCCCTCATTATTAGGAATATCATGTGCTACCCGATAGAGTGGGCCAACAATCATGGCCAGAAAAAATGCCCAGATCAATTCTTCGATAGGAACTCCAGCAACCATAATTCCAAGTCGCCCATCTGGATTCCAAACAACATTAAAAACATCAGGACTAATAATAAATTTCACCAATTGCAACACCAACCAATAAAGAATTGTACATAAAATAGCTGTTATAGTGGTTGTTCGCAAGTAGCTTGGTTTTAAAAGGATGATCAGTATGGATAATACTGCGGAGGAAAGATTACAAGCATGGATGCCGTTTATATTAAAAATAAAAAAGAAAATACAAATCATTAGCAACCCCAACAAAGTGATTCCCAGTATCCGTATAATGGGAATTATTGAAAGTTTGTGCAAACCATTAAATGGTTTATGGAAAAGCTCAAAGATAAATACTGCAATGCCAACAATTCCTACGGGCCCAATCAAATCTTCAATTCCAAATTTCCATATTCCCAGAGGCGTAGGAATTGAAGTGCCTAAAATAAAATCAGGATTCCAGTAAGCAGGGATAGAGAAAAACTCGCAGGCAGGGCCTGCGCCACAAAGAAAAATGCCTATATAAAGCATGGGGTACCTGTACCGTTTATTGGAAAAAAGTATCACTGCGATCAATAATATCAGGTATATACCTGATAAAACCAGATATGTATACGAATAATCAATCATGCCCTGAAATCAGTTTCAGATACTTTAGCTGATGTTAGGTACAAATATAGTGAGAGAAGGACTTTTTAGAGATAACCAGTGAATGTATTTTCAAAATATTTTCACCATACGTGGCTGATATGGGATGCTTCTGTTACAATGTCGCATTTATTTCTTTCCGACCTTTTCAATATTCTCCATCCCTTCAATATTCATGGCTTTTGAAAGCTTAGATATTGATTTGAGATCAATATTCCCTGTTATACATATCAGAACATTGTCTTTACCACCACCAATCATCAGGAATTCAGTAATTAAATTACCTTTTTTGCGGATCAGCATTTTAAACACCTGGTCCTTTTCCTTTACTGACATTAATTCTTCGTACTGCGTTATGGGCAGGTTTTTGCTGATTTCCTTATAAAAGTTGAGATTTCCGGCAGGCATAGTTTCGTCAGGTGAGAGGATACGGATGGATTCGAGCCCTTTTATAGCGCTCTTGAATTCGTCCTTGCTCTCGTTTTCACTGGCAAAGAGGCTGAACATAGCTTTGGAGATGGAAACTGTCGTAAAACCATCCTTGTCGGCATATTTGGTGAACAACTGATCAACGGCCGAGTTTTGAGCGTTTGCCGTGAGTGAAAATGCGACCAGGAGAATTGGGATTAGTAATCTTTTCATCTTATTATTTTTTTACCGAGTTAACAATGTTTTCAATTTGGGCTATTTTTTGTACCTGGCTGAACGATTCATCCACTTTACTGAGGTACCTCAGTTTAGCCGTATTATGGTTCATTACTTTGGAGACCATCATCAACGCCTGTTTAGTTTCGAGATAAGCGAGTTTAGGATCTTTAAAAGAGTCCTTTACCTGGGGTTCAGCTTTATTCAGATAGTGGAAAGTTCCGAATGAAAGTACCAAAACGGCGGCTGCACTCCCGATCCATGCATAAATGCGCCGGAACCTTTGCTCTGACACCTTTTTCCATTCATTTTCAACGACGGCATTCAGCGCGTTTGTAATATCGAAATGGGGTTCTGACTCCTGCCGTGCGACCAAAAGATACGTGAACAGTTCCTTCATTTCGCTATGCTCTCCATGGATCCCGGGTTGCGCAAAGTATTCCTTAAGCAATCCTTCTTCCTCCAAGGTGCTCTCGCCTTCGAGGTAGCGGTTGAGCAATTTTTCAATCTCTTTAGGTTCCATACTTGTAGACTTTCATTATTTCTTCCTTCACCTTTTTGCGGGCTAAACAAAGCTGTACCCTGGCGTTGTTTTCAGATATATCAGCCAGTATGGCGATTTCCTCAAAAGTGCAGCCATCTATATCTCGCATTTGCATGATTACCCGCTGCTTTTCCGGTAGCAACAATATGGCTTTCCGGATTTCAGAAATGCTTTCGGTATGATCAAAAACGGCTTCGGGATGATTCCCATAGGATTGAAGTGTATCTACATCGACTGTAGGCTTTTGAAGACGAAGCTTATCCAGGCATTTATTTTTAAGAACGGTACAGGCAAACGCATCAATACTTGATAGCTTGTTCAGTTCGTCACGCTTTTCCCAGAGTTTCAGAAACAATTCCTGGAGAACATCCCTGGCAGAATCCGAATTTCCCAACAACCTACAGGCCATCCGGTACATCTTATCGCCAAGCGGTATCACCTCCTTCTGAAACTCCTCTTTTGTCATAAGCTAATGTTCTGAATGTCAAATTGTATTAAAACAAAACACAAAATTCGCTCTCACCTGGACCTTTTGTTGACGCGTAGGTAGGCCAGGTTCTGAGTTATGACTTTTTTATTCCGAATTCTGGTTGTCATCTTTATTTTCATCTGCAACCTGGGCGGTCATTTTTTTAGCTTGTTCCAGCGACATACGCCCGGTTATTTCAATCAATATATTCTTGTCTCCTCCTGAAACAAAAAGGACTTCTGTAATGCATTTCCTGTCTTTTTTGCATAATAATATCACTTTTTCGCTCTTATGTTTTATAGTCATCAGTTCTTCGTACCCTGAGCGGTTTATTTTGGGTACAAATTCAGTATAAAAATTCAATTTACGGTTCAGCTCTGTATCCTGGACAGTAAGTACTCTCAGAGTCGAAATCCTGAGATCGGGATCGGCTTTTCCATCGTTAAACATTTCGGATGGAAGATTTGATAATTTCACAGTAAGGAAACCATCTTTATCAGCATAGTGGTCGAAAAACCGTTCGAAAGACTGGTTTTGTGAAGATGCGCAATTTGTCAAAAACAAGCCTAAAAGGCAGGACAAAAATAATGTTTTCATAGTCACCGGTTATTAAGTTTATGGGAATATATACACATGACGTATGATGCCGCATTTTATTAATCATATGCGTAGAATTATTTCAGGAGTCGGATGAACCGGCCTAAATGAAGCTAAGTGAATGATGGGAAATTAGTAATGGAATAACCTTCGGCTTAATGCTGATGGGATTTTCCGGGGAGGGACTACTATGATAGGATTGATAAGGAATATTCGCTTCGCTTATGTGATCGCCGCATTAAGTTATCAGCCTATGGTTGATGCGATTGCTTCGCTATACAGCAAAACGAAGCCAAGTGAAGAGGTTGATAGTCAGTAGTTAGTTGTATTGATTTCAGAATTTATTAGTCAAACTGAAATTCAACTTTCTGGGCAGGATAGAATACATCTTGATAATTCGGACTGGCCATTTTCATCGGAAAAACCAGGCTTCCGTGCCCTTTGAACCTGCGGTTTTCGTAAAAGGCGGCGTCCCATGTCAGGATAGCACTTACACCATAAAGAGTTTCTGAAAAACTTGCGACTGAAATACAATGTGTAATATTAACTGTATCAATACTTATGCTTCCCTTACGGAAAAAAGTTTTAGGGTCCATCCTTGGGAAGGATATTATAACCTCAATCCTGTTAAATGCCGGGAGGGTTGAATCAATAAGTGAAATATTAAAAGTATTCTGGTTAAAGGGTTCCCTTCCCGCATAAAGAGCAGCCTCTATCTTATTGCATGTATAGATACTGTCGCTGACCTGGAATTGTGAGTTGCATCCGTTCTGGACAATCTCGGTATAAGCGGAATAAACTCCTCCCAAGAATAAACTGTTATCTGGGGTGTCATTATTTTTGTTGCATCCTGAAAAAGCCATGGCAACAACGATGACTATAAAGCTTGCTTTTTTCATGATTTGGAATTTGCTTGTACTGTCTTAATAATCAGTTTAATGTAACAAATTAATTCATGTAAGAAGCCAGGTTGGTACCAGGTTCTATTTTTTCGCAATCATAGTTAAGATTACATTTTCGCTTACCCCGGACTCGGTCAAATGCACAAGGGCATCGGTAGAAGTATCAAATTTGCATTCGGTCGACCTGATTTTCTGGATTATGATTGAATCTGATAATTTATTTTTGGTCATCAGGATGATATCCTCATTTGTAAGTGTAGCCGATAGTTGTGCCTGGACTGCATTTTGACTTTCATGCTGTACTTTTTCAGCCTCAACAGCTGCCTTCTCATCAATGGTCTGCATTTCAGCAGCCAAGGTTTTGGCTTTATTACAGTCGCTGATGGCATTTTTTACAATATCTCCGGGTCGCAGTTTTTGTGCTTCTTCCAGGTTAAGGATGGCATTATCATAATCATTCCTGATCAGGTACGACATGCCAAGGTTATAATACGCATGGGCAAGGATCTTATCTTTTAAACCGGTGGTTTTCCTGCAAGTTTCGAGATTCTGAACGGAAAGGTTGAACGCCAGTTCCTGGTTTCCTGATTTTAAAGCCTGGTAGGCTTTTTTCAGCCCGCAATCCTTATCATCAAAATAATATAAGGTGGACCAGCTGCTCCATGGGAGAAACATATGGGATGCATCTGCCACCAGGTCATTAAAAGCTATTTCCTGCACATCGAACCCGGCGGGAGCTTCCGGTTTACCTTCGTACGACTTGTTCTCTTTCTCAGGGGAGTACTCCATAACCTGGGCATTGAAAATCCGGCCTGTAGCTAGATCCGTAGTTTGTATGGATGCTTTCAGGAAAACCCTTGTTCTTGCTATATGCGCTGTTACAAAATAGTCAGTCTTAGTCTTGTCGTCATACTTCTTCTCTTTCTGGGTCAGGTTATCCTTTAGGGGAGTTCTATAATTTAATTCATTGTTAATCAGAATAATAACCTTATATT
>JBAXXB010000264.1:0-6576 GCA_037128115.1 Bacteroidota bacterium | reverse complement strand
ATGGCTTCGTAAGCGTATGTAACGGCTTTGGTTATGAAGCGTGAAAAGTTCTCAACCGTCAGGTTGTCTTCGTTTTCAATTTCGTTGCTAAACCCGTAGAGAAACTGCGCGAAAATAATACCTGAATTACCACGCGCACCTACCAGGGCTGCATCAGCCAGGGCGCATGCAGTCATTTTTACATTATTGGTTGGTATAGGGCTATCGACGATTGATCGCATGGTGCTTGCCAGGTTGGTGCCGGTATCGGCATCCGCAACAGGGAAAACATTCATTTTATTCAGCAGTCCCTGGTTTTCGAATATGCGCTGGGCGCCTGCAAGGAATGAGTAGTAGAAACTTCTGCCGTCGAGAAATCTAACAAGCGGGATTGAGTTTTCCAATGATGGATTGCTTAGTTTTAACTTGACTTATCCGGATACCTAATCGAAACTCCGGCCTAGATTAAATACAAAGATACACAATTTTTAAATATGCTGTATCTTTTATATGTAGTTAAAACCTATTTTTTTCCTAAAAGTTGTTAACATTGAGATCAGTCAGCTCCTGGCCTTGTATTGACAGGAAACAGGTACTGAAATAAAAATGTTCCTCGGTTATTTAATTTTTGTGAATGCAGAATAGTCATTTGCATCGATTTTTGCATTCAGTTCTTCCTCGATGTTTTTATAGGAAGGCCGTATCCCACAACTATACATTTTTAACAAGGGGTCTTTGTCCGTTATCATTTTCATTAGTTGCTCAGGCGAAGGTGTTGCCGGAAGCTTTGAAAATGCTTCATAAGTGATATTCAGGAAGGCCACATTCCGGCTTATTCCACGGTTATCCAGCAAAAACCCTTTGTGCAGGGGAGTAGGGTAAGCGAGGCTTCCTGCAGAGAAAACATCCTTTATATCAGGGTAGGATTCGATTCTTTTTTTGTCCTCGCTTAGAATTACAGGTACTTGCTGAGAATAGTCTTGCTTGGTTTGATAAATAATGACTTTGGGACCTGGGACAGATAATTGTACATTCTGATGTCCGGTTACGGCTTTTTTTGCAGGGGAGCATGATGTTATTAAGGTGCTCATAAGAAGCATAGATGTGAATATATTCAGAGGTCTCATAACGAATTGTTAATTTTAGACAAATTTAGCACAATAATCAGCTTGAATTGGTTTGGCAAAGCGAATATTTAATATTTTTGTATTCACATATACCGTTGGCATAGTAATTGCATACCGGTTATGAAATTAATCCCATGAGTTTTGACAGGGATGAAAACAAGAAATTATACAAACTAATAAATTTAAAACTATGAAAAAAGTACTTGTTGCTTTAGGGCTCTCGACCATGATGACTTTTGCGGCATATGCCCAGGATGCTACCACTCCTCAGCCTGTTGACAATCCGAATGCTCCTGTAATTACATTTGAGAAAACCACGCATGATTATGGCACAGTCACCAAGGGGGGTGATGGCACATGTGAGTTCAAATTCAAGAACAATGGTATTGAGCCACTTATTCTGGCCAATGTTGCTTCTTCCTGCGGCTGCACCGTTCCTGAATGGCCACGCGAACCTATTCTCAAAGGCAAGACTTCTGCAATAAAGGTAAAATATGATACCAACCGCGTTGGTCCTATCAATAAAACAATAACCGTGATGTCGAATGCGAAGGTTGCTTCCATTAAACTAACCATTATTGGTAATATTGTCGAAGCAACCAATGGAACCACTATGCCCCAGAATAACCTGAACCAGGGTGCGGCCCCGGTTGCAAAATAATATCCTTCTACACTTTTTATACCAAAAGCTGCCAGTTACTGGTGGCTTTTTTTTATGCCATGTTTACTGTTCCCTTTATCATTATGTCCCCTTGTTTACTCGTTTTTCATTCCCCGGTCCTTACGATAACCCGGACTTCTGTATACTTGTTCCCCTGTCCTTTGTCTCTATTGTTAATAAATTATTGTGCCTGCAAACACCAAACCGGGTCGAAAAATAGCTATTTTTGGCACGTATGGAAGAAAATGAAAGAACGGATGCACTGGCATCGCGTAAAGCTATTAAACGGCCTTCGATAGGCCGTGATGCGTTTCAGGAACATGGTAAACTACCTCCCCAGGCTATTGACCTGGAGGAAGCCGTTTTAGGTTCATTGATGCTTGAAAAAGATGCGGTTGCGGCGGTAATTGATATGCTGGTACCCGAGGTGTTTTATAAAGAATCGCACCAGGCTATCTTTGAAGCAGTAAGCATGCTTTTCCATAACAATGAACCAGTTGATATACTTACCGTTACCAATTCGCTCAGGCAGTCAGGAAAACTTGAATTAGCCGGCGGACCTTTTTATATTACACAGCTAACTTCCCGCATAGCGTCTTCAGCCAATATTGAATTCCATGTCGGGATTCTGAAACAGAAATTTCTTCAACGCGAATTAATTAAAATATCGACCGAAACGATACGGAAATCATTCGAGGATTCCACAGATGTTTTTGATTTGCTGGATGAAACAGAAAGCAGCCTCTTTTCGATCAGTGAAAACAATCTTCGCAAGAAGGCACAACTTATGCCTGACCTTGTGCACAAAGTCCTGAACCAGATCGATAATGCACGCAAAAACGATGGTTCCTTTTCCGGCGTTCCATCAGGATACATGGACCTGGATAAGGTAACAGGCGGTTGGCAGAGGAGCGACCTGATTATTGTTGCTGCTCGCCCGGGTATGGGTAAAACCGCCTTCGTGCTTTCTATGGCCCGCAATATGGCTGTCGAAGGCAAGAAACCTGTCGCCCTCTTTTCGCTTGAAATGACGGCCGACCAGTTGGTTGCGCGGTTAGTTGCATCTGAAGCCGAACTTTCGGCCAGTGCTCTGCGACGTGGACAATTGCAAAATTTCGAATGGGAGCAGCTCAATTCCCGGATCTCAAAACTGATAACTGCACCTATATATATAGATGACACTCCTGCGCTCTCCCTTTTCGAATTGCGAGCCAAATGCCGCAGGCTGAAAGCGCAGTATGATATTGAAATGGTTATAATTGACTATATCCAGCTTATGACGGCCGGGGGCGACCGTAAGGGTGGCGGTAACCGCGAACAGGAAATATCTTCCATTTCACGTTCGCTGAAAAGCCTTGGCAAGGAATTGAACATTCCTATTGTCGCACTATCGCAGCTTAACCGATCGGTCGAAACCCGAAGTACCGCACAGGGTAGTAAAAAACCTCAACTTTCGGACTTACGCGAATCGGGGGCCATCGAACAGGATGCCGACCTTGTACTTTTCATATACAGGCCTGAATATTATAAGATTATGGAAGATGAAGAGGGCAACTCCACCGAAGGTAAAGCACAGATTATTATTGCCAAGCACAGGAACGGAGCTACCGATGAAATCTGGCTGCAGTTTATCAGTCGCTTTGCCCGTTTCCAGGACCTGGCAGGATTGAGTATGGATGGCAAGGGCCCGTCCTTATCACCCAATAGTGGTTTTGATCAACCCAACAATAGTACTACCGTTATTATGCAATCGCGTCTCAACAGTATGACCGATGAGGCGGATCTGGGCTCTTCGGATTTTTAATCTGTCAGCTACAACTTTAATAACAAGGTATTCTCAACATGGATAAAAGCCCGCCAGGCTGAGAATAGGGTAGTGGAACCCCCAAAAACAGGACTCCCAGGTGAATAACTCATTTTTCAAATGAACGAAAAGTAAACTTAAACCGGTCGTTGGTGTTACATAAGCGTTAAATTTTTGCTGCCATATAATAAATAAGGTATCAATCATGTTGTAAGTGAATAAATCCTCCAAAATGAAGCGTAGTATCCTTTTATTGATTTTTATTTCATTATTGCTCAGGGTGCATGCGGCATATATACTAATTCCCATGGACCAGGCCCAGAAGAACCACCTGAAAGCCTATGGTATTGCCTATTGGATATTAAAGCAGGATGTGGAAGTGAGTTGGCTGCTTAACTACAGGGGAGGCGCATTTATGTTTAAGTATGCTAAACCCATTGAAAATGAGTGTTTTATTCGCGGTGTAAGCTTCGACGTGATAGCTGATGCACAATCCACAGCCATTCTCCAGGAAATATCAGATCCTGAGGTTAATATGGATGAAGTGAAGTTGAATAAAGCACCTAAAATTGCAGTTTATTCTCCAAAAAACAAACTTCCCTGGGATGATGCGGTTACCCTGGCATTGTCCTACGCCGAGATTCCGTATGATATTGTATATGACGAAGAACTTGTCAACGGGGTACTACCTATGTACGACTGGTTGCACCTTCACCATGAAGATTTTACAGGCCAATATGGTAAATTCTGGGCGGCGTACCATAATGCTTCCTGGTATAAGGAAGATGTTAGGGTAAATGAAGAAATGGCTGCTAAACTGGGGTTCAAAAAGGTATCGGAAATGAAACTAGCCGTCGCTTTGAAAATCAGGGATTTTGTAGCCGGGGGTGGCTATTTGTTTGCCATGTGCTCAGCTCCTGATAGTTACGATGTGGCTTTAGCTGCTGATGGAGTCGATATCTGCGATGTAATGTTCGATGGTGATGCCATGGACCCCAAAGCACAAGGGAAGTTAAATTATGAAAATTGCTTTGCTTTCAAGAATTTTACCATTGTGACCAATCCCTATGAATACGAAATTTCATCCATCGATGTCAGTACCCAGCGGAAAGTCAGCCAGAATAATGACTTTTTTACTCTTTTCGATTTTTCGGCCAAATGGGATCCAGTTCCTACCATGCTCTGCCAGAACCATATGCAGGTGATTCATGGTTTTCGCGGGCAGACAACGGCTTTTGAGAAAAAATGCGTGAAATCGGAAGTAATCATTATGGGTGAAAATAAATCCCTCGATGAAGCCCGGTACATACACGGCGATTTTGGAAAAGGCACCTGGACATTCTACGGAGGTCATGATCCTGAAGATTACGAACACCGAGTCGGCGACCCGCCCACCGACCTGAACCTGTTTCCCAATTCGCCAGGGTACAGGCTCATCTTAAATAATGTACTTTTCCCGGCTGCAAAAAAGAAAAAACAGAAAACCTAAGCTTCTCTATACGTGCTATAAATCAATTCATTGCTACCAGAAATCACTTGATTTGTCCGTTAGCATTTTTTTTGAAAAGCCAGTCTGAATTTTCTTCCTAATTTTACAACAAATTGTCAGCCAATGATTGATGTAAACAAACTGAAAGAAGATTTCCTAGGACTTTATGGAACTGGAATTGAAGAGACCTTGCTGTTCTTTGCCCCTGGCCGCATTAACCTGATAGGTGAGCATACGGATTATAACGGTGGATTTGTATTTCCCTGTGCACTCAGTTTCGGCACCTACTTGTTTATCAGGCCTAATACGGATTCTATAGCCAGGTTTGCTTCGACAAATTTCAGTTTCAGGACTGAACTGGGCATGGGCGAGCTTTCCCATAAACAGGGTGATGAATGGATAAATTACCCTTTGGGAGTTATGGATCAGTTTGCCAGACGTGGGTTTGCCATGCAGGGATTTGATATGCTGTTTTCGGGCGATATTCCGAATGGTGCCGGTCTTTCTTCTTCAGCTTCGATTGAGATGGTCACTGCCGTTGCCCTCGATGACCTGCTTCACGCCGGGCTGGATAGGGTCGAACTCGTCAAAATGGGACGAGCAGCCGAAAACGAATTTGTGGGAATGAACTGCGGCATCTCTCTGGTGCGCAGCTCGGGAGAGCGAGAAGATCGCCAAGCTGGCTTGTCGCAATTCATTATCGATCTGTCACTCCCCGGCGTAACGGTGCGCCCGATCCGTGACTTGAGTGGGGATGCCCATTTTTCTGAAGTTTTTTTTGACAATGTTCAATTGGCCGGTGATGCTCTGGTGGGTGCCGAAGGCAGCGGTTGGACGCAGGTGAACGCCGAGTTGGCCTTCGAGCGAAGCGGGCCAGAGCGGATTTATTCCAGCATCGTCCTGCTGGAACTCTGGATTCGACTCCTGCGCCAGAGCCCGGTGGGCCAAGCCCCTGCAGCCAAGGTGGGTCGTCTTGCTGCCCACCTGGCCGCCCTGCGCAACATGTCGATCACCGTCACAGCCAAGCTGGCCCAGGGTGAGAGCCCGGTGGTTGAAGCCGCGCTGGTCAAGGACCTCGGCACGGAATTCGAGCAAATGGTTCCCCAACTGATCGAAGCCAGCATGGGCGTCGAGCCCCAGGGCGAGTTGGAGGCCGAACTCCATCGCACACTGGCCTATGTCAGCCAAATGGCACCCAGTTACTCGCTCAGAGGCGGAACCCGCGAAATCTTGCGCGGCATGATTGCACGCGGACTTGGCCTTCGATGATGGCGGGCATCCCCAGCCCACGCCGACCCTGCCGATTGAACTTATGAATGAAGACCTAGCCATGGAGTCCTACGCATGATCCTCGAATCACTGGAAAGAGTTCTGGAAGACCAGGGCAGCAGCGCTGCTGTGCGTCAAATTGAAGCCGGCGGTGCGGTGGGCACGCTATGGCACACGATTGAGCAAGCCGGATTTTTGGACCTGTTGCTTTCAGAAGAGGCCGGAGGTGCCGCTCTGCAGTTGCCAG
>JBAXXB010000263.1:0-6594 GCA_037128115.1 Bacteroidota bacterium | reverse complement strand
CCTAATTGTCTCCCAAGTTAAATAAAGTCAGATCTGTCACAGCCGATGAACAATAACATTGTTGTTTCAAAAAATCGTAAATCAAAAATCGTCAATCGTAAATTGTAAATCGTAAATCGTAAATCGTAAATCCCAATGTCCTCCCCCTCCATACCCAAAGGCACCCGCGACTTCACACCTGTTGAAATGGCTCGCCGCAACTATATTTTTGATTCCATCAGGACTGTTTTCAAACTGCACGGCTACCTGCCCATAGAGACACCTGCCATGGAGAACCTGAGTACCCTGTTGGGCAAATATGGAGAAGAAGGAGACAAACTGCTTTTTAAGATTCTGAACTCCGGCAATTATCTCTCCGATGTACCGGACGATATTTACACGGGAAAAGAAACCGGGAAAATGCTGAAGCATATCTCCGAGAAGGGCCTGCGCTATGATCTTACAGTTCCGTTTGCACGCTTCGTAGTGCAGCACAACAATGAAATAACCTTCCCTTTTAAACGCTACCAGATACAACCGGTTTGGCGTGCCGACCGGCCACAGAAGGGCCGTTACCGGGAATTTTACCAGTGCGACGTAGATGTAATCGGCAGCAATTCACTACTATATGAGGTAGAAATGGTAACCATAGCTTCTGAAATCTTCAGGAAACTCGGTATACGGATCAGCATACTGATGAACAACCGAAAAATACTTTCGGGGATTGCCGAAGTTATTGGTGAATCCGAGCGTATTACAGATATTACGGTTGCCATCGATAAACTAGATAAAATCGGTACGGAAGGCGTAAACAAAGAACTAGCCGACAAAGGTCTCAGCACTGAAACCATAGCCGCGTTGCAACCAATACTGGGATTGCAGGGGAACAGTATCGAAAAGCTGGATCAACTCACCCTTATCCTGGCTTCGTCGGAAACCGGGCTGAAAGGCATTGAGGAAATGCGTACCATATTTAAATTTATCGAAACCCTGGATGTGGATGCCAAGGTTGAAATTGACCTTACACTGGCCCGCGGACTAAATTACTACACCGGTGCCATCATCGAAATTAAGGCTGATGATGTGCAGATGGGCAGCATAAGTGGTGGCGGGAGGTACGACGACCTGACCGGTATCTTCGGGCTCAAGGGCATGTCGGGGATCGGCATTTCATTCGGTGCCGATCGTATATATGATGTAATGAATGAATTGAAGCTTTTTCCACCCGACACCGAACAGGCAACTACCGTTTTGCTGGTAAACTTCGGCGGAAGTGAAGAACTCGTCAGCCTGAAATTCCTGCAACAACTTCATGCAGCCGGGATTTCAGCCGAAATCTACCCAGAGGCACTGAAGATGAAAAAACAATTCGGTTATGCCGATAATAAAAAAATTCCTTACACCATCATTATAGGCACCGAAGAGGCTGCAACCGGCCTTTACCAGCTGAAGAACATGCTTACAGGTGAACAGGAGAAAATTACGGCTGTCGAAATTCTGGACAAACTTAAATCTTCTGAAATATAATTCACTCAGAACCAGTATTATACTCCACCTGAAGTTAAGAGTTTGCCTCTAAAGCAAATTTTGAAACTTAATGCCGCGGCAAGCGATATTTACATACTTTTGTTCCTCATTCTGAAACCAGGACATATGCGCTGGAATTTATATTTCATTATACAGATACACAGGACCTGCCTCTAGGGACTTACCAGCATGCCCGCAAACTGCGGCACAAAAATCTCTTTTTTACAAACCACTCATTACACCTGTAAAAGGTGCAAGTCCCCATACTATCAGCCATGGCCGAAAATACGCTTTTTATTACCCCTGCTCCTATTACTTTCGAGCAGATTGAAAATATGCTTGCCACCGGTAACCAGATCGAATTATCTCCTGCATCGGTAGCCAAAATTGAAAAATGCCGCAATTACCTGGATCGCAAGATTGAAACCCAGCAGGATCCGATTTATGGAATAACGACAGGTTTTGGCTCGTTATGCAACCATTCTATATCCAGAGACGATCTTTCCCGATTACAGGTTAACCTGGTAATTTCGCATGCATGCGGCATCGGCCAGCCGGTCGAACCCGGGATAGTGCGCCTCATGCTGTTGCTGAAGGCATATGCACTTTCACTGGGAAATTCAGGTGTGCAAACCGAAACCGTTCAGCGCCTGCTTGACCTGTACAACCATAATGTTCTCCCTGAAGTCAGGCAGTTGGGATCCCTGGGTGCATCGGGCGACCTTGCTCCATTGGCACACCTCGTGTTGCCATTGTTGGGAACCGGTAAAGTGTTATACAATAATACCTGGCAACCTGCAGCAGGCGTTTTGTCTGAACTTGGCCTGGCCCCTGTTAGCCTGAAATCGAAAGAAGGACTGGCTTTGCTGAACGGCACACAGTTTATGAGCGCACACGCAGTGCAGGTATTGCTAAAGGCGTTCAAATTACTTCGGCTGGCTGATATCACAGGCGCCATATCACTCGAAGCTTTCAATGGCCGCCCGGATCCATTCCACAGCATGATACACCAGATCAGGCCTCATCCCGGGCAGATTGAAACTGCCAATAATATCCGCGCCATACTGCAGGGAAGCAAACTTATAGATAAGCCCGGGAAGGCAGTGCAGGACCCATACTCATTCAGGTGCATACCCCAGGTTCACGGAGCTGTGAAAGATACCGTTAACTATGCGGCCGGGGTGATCCTACGCGAGATCAACTCGGTGACCGATAACCCTACCATATTCCCCGACGATGACCTTATACTTTCGGGTGGTAATTTCCACGGGGAACCACTGGCTTTTGTGCTTGACTTTGTAGCCATAGCCCTGGCTGAACTTGGCAATATAGCCGAAAGAAGACTTTACAGGCTTATTGCTGGACAGCGCGGTTTACCCGAATTCCTGGTAGCTCACCCGGGCTTGAATTCCGGCTTTATGATTCCCCAATATGCAGCGGCTTCGGTGGTAAGCCAGAATAAGCAACTTTGCACCCCATCTTCGGTTGATAGCATTACCTCCTCCAACGAGCAGGAAGATCATGTAAGCATGGGTGCAAACGCCGCCACCAAGGCTCTGCGGGTAGTGAATAATGTGGAAAATATACTGGCTATTGAACTCATGGCTGGTTGCCAGGCCCTGGAATTCAGAGGCACTACCAATACTTCTCCTTTCCTTCAATCCATCATAAACGAATATCGACTTACAGTTCCTATGGTAGAAGATGATGTGCTCATGTATGAGTTGATTGACAATTCACTTCAATTTATCCAAAAACACAGCTTCCATCTCCCGGGATAAAATTGTTAAAATCACTTCAGGATTAAATAAATTCAGCTGAAAATAAATCCGGATAAATGTTTTTTTGATTAGGTTTGCTGAGTCAAAGTTCCGTACCTGAAATTCTAAAAAAGTTAATACTTCATTTTTTTCACTGTCTCATTGCACCAACTATACCCTTACTTTTATCCCTTCACTCCACCTCCCGTTAAAAACTGAAATACAGCCTTCATAACCTCTAAAAGTCATAATTCTAAAATTTACCCCCATGACTCTCATTATCTCAGGCCAGGGCCTGACCATCGAAAATGTGGTGAATGTAGCACGACATCACCAGAAGGTTGAACTGCATCCCGATGCCTTAAAAAGGATTGTCGCCTGCCGCGCCATGCTCGAACGTAAAATAGCCGCACATGAAATCATGTACGGGGTCAATACGGGCATAGGCGAATTCTCGGAAGTGGTGTTGAATGATGACCAGGTTAAAGATTTCCAGAAATACCTTATTTATAATCATGCTGCCGGTATAGGTGATCCCATGCCGGAGGAATACGTGCGCGGCGCCATGCTTGGCCGCATCAATGTACATGCACACGGCAATTCAGGCTGCCGGCCCGATATAACCCAAACCCTGGTCGAAATGCTGAATAAAGGTGTTACTCCCTTTGTTTGCCAGAAAGGCTCCGTGGGTGCATGCGGCGACCTGGCCCCCATGTCGCAGATCGCCCTGCTTATGATGGGCGAAGGCAAAGCTTATTATAAAGGTGATCTTTTAGAGGGTCAGCAAGCCATGGATAAGGCAGGCATCAGCATTCCGGGCCTTATGGCGCGCGATGGCCTGGCAACTATCAACGGCTCGAACGTACTTACGGCCATGAGTGCCATTTTCCTGGTCGATGCCAATAATTTCCTGAAACAGGCCGAAATTGCTGCGGCTATGTCGCTCGAAGCGCTGAAAGCCAATATGAAACCTTATGAGTCGCGCATTCACGAAGTCCGCGGTTTTGCAGGTGCTATACGCAGTGCCGAAGCCATACGTAAGATGGTTACCGGCGGCGACCTTTCCGAAGGCAGGGTAAAATGCAAGGTTCAGGATGCCTACAGCATGCGTTCGACTCCACAGGTAATAGGCGCCGCGCACGACGCGCTCAAATATGCCCGTTCGCAGGTCGAAATCGAACTCAACGGTGTGGGCGACAATCCCATTTTCTTCCCGGAAGAAGACATGCAACTCTCGGGTGCCAATTTCCAGGGCTCACCGGTTTCGGTTCCCATGGATATGGCCGGCATGGTGATCACCATGGTATGCGTGCTGAGCGAAAGGCGCATGAACCGCCTCAATAACCCTGCCCTGAGCGTAGGATTACCGGCATTCCTCACTAAGGGAGCGGGAATGTTCTCAGGGCTGATGCTGAGTCAATATACGGCTGATATGCAGATTGTTGAACAAAGAATCCTATCGGCCCCTGCCAGCATCCAATCCATACCTGCCGCTGCCGACCAGGAAGATTTTGTCAGCATGGGCATGAATACAGCTATCAAGAACTTCCAGATCCTGGATAATGCCTATGGAATACTCGGCATTGAACTTATGGCAGCTGCCCAGGCGCTCGATTTCAGGGAATATTCCTTCGGAGCCGGGGTAACCAAAGCCAAAGAAGTGATACGCCGCCATGTGGATTTCCTGGAAATCGACCGTCCCTTATACAACGATCACAACGCCATGAAAGCCCTGGTGAAATCGTGTGAGATACTGGCAGAAGTTGAAAAAGTGACAGGACTTCTAGGGTAAATAAGTAAGATGAGTGGATATTGGGAGTAGGCAAAATAGTTTAACACCTAATCCCAAACCCCCAACCCCTTTTCTCTATATCGAATCAATAACTCTTACCTAAAAATGGAAGATCAACAGCAGCCCACTCCTACCGAAGCAGTTCCAAACAGCGTATTGCTTAAAATCCTTTGCACTTTCACTTTTGTAGGAAGCGGCCTGGGGTTTATTTCGTATGGAATTATTGGGCTGCTGCTGAATCTTTTCGCGGCAAATCTAAGCCAGATCCCTGATGAGCAAAGCCGTGAGCTTTTCAAGATGCTGCTCCCGGCCGGAAGACCGTTTTTCTTTCTGAACGCCCTGCTTTATGCAGTTTCCTTTGCAGGTGCCGTGTTTCTATGGAGGATGAAAAAAGCAGGGTTTCATATGTACGCCGCATCACAGCTCCTGCTCCTGATATTGCCGTTAGCCTATATAAAAGGATTCCCAACCCCTGGCCTCAGCATTTTCCTCACCCTGATTTTCATTTGGGGCTACAGCGGATTTCTCAAATTTATGAAATAGTCACCGAAAAAAGGATTAAGGAGGTACTTCAGGCACTCAAGGCACTCTAAGTACTTAAGGCACTTTAAGTACTATTTCCAACCCATACATCCCATGAAACCACTTCACTTACTTATCGCCTTCGGTTTAATATTATTATTTTCTGGGAATCTCTATTCGCAGAACAATTCCCACCCTTGCTACATTATTAACCATCTGTCGGATACAAGCTATGGTACCGGTTATGTAAGCCGTAACTCTGTATTCTGTATGTTTAAGAAAACCGGCACACAGGACTTCATTAAATTTTACCCCGACGAAATCAAGGCGTTCCGGACTATTAACGGCAAATACTATGTTTCGAAAAGGGTTGAAGGCATTACCGGCAAACCGAGATGGTATTTCCTGGAGTTCCTGGTCGAAGGAAAATTGGATCTTTATGTGATTGGCAATTCCGACAGGTTCTTTATTCAGAAAGATAATGATAGCCTGCTGGAATTGAATGATGAAGCGGCCAAACTAAAAAAAATCGATGGTCTGGAATATAAAATTAAAGACAACCGGTACGTGGGCGTCATCAAATACTATATGGCGGATGCCCCGCAGCTTTTCCCCGAAATTGATCATATTGAGAAGTTACAGCAGAAAGACCTGGTGAAACTTTCGATGGATTACCACAAAGCGGTTTGCAATGAATACGAATGCGTTAATTACGCTAAAAGCATTGCAAAAGTCCAGTATAAGTTCGAAGCCCTGTCGGGGGCAAATTACCACAATGCATACTACACGCCGCAATATGGTGGGCTGGTACATATTTCGCAACCTTTGCGCAATGAGCGTCTCTTCTTTAAAACAGGACTTTTGTATTCGGCCCGTTCCTATGCCCGTAAAGATTTCAGAAACGGAACCAGGTATAATCTGAAGATTCCTGCAAGTTTTGAGTATGTTTTCGGGAAGAGGGCATTTAAGCCCACTCTCGATTTTGGCTGCCCTACCGGAATCTATCCTATTATC
>JBAXXB010000262.1:0-6726 GCA_037128115.1 Bacteroidota bacterium | reverse complement strand
CGAAACCCTGTTGCATCCTGAACTGGTGAAATTATATTCCAACCAGGTGGGTGTATTTCTCGACAGGAACCGGAGCACAAATGCGCTTCGGGATAGCGAATCCAGGTATGCTTCCATGACTTCGAATATTTCGGATGTTATTGGAATAGTCAGCCCGGATGGGACTTTGAAATATCTGAGTCCCAATCTCGGGAAATTATTCGGTTGGGACCCCAGGGAACTGCTCGGGAAAAGCAGCTGGTCAAAAATCCATCCCGATGATGTGGAGCGCATCCAGGTGGAATTTGCTGCCCTCGCGGAGAAAGATAATTCCACCAGGATGGTAGAATTCCGGTCCGAAAATCCCGACGGCAGTTACCTGCCTATCGAACTTACTGCCACCAATCTGATCAACGATCCTGTGATAAACGGTATCCTGGTTAACTACCACGACAACACCGAACGCCTCAGGATACAGCAAACGATCAGGGAAAATGAGAAATTCTTAAAGGAAACCCAGATAATAGCTGGGCTTGGTTCGTATAGGGTAGAAATCGCTTCCGGCCAATGGGTAAGTTCAGAAGCCCTGGATACCATTTTTGGCATACCGGCTGATTTTGATAAATCGGTCGAAGGATGGGTGTCTGTCATCCATCCCGAATGGCAGGAAACCATGAGTGAATACTTTGCAAAGGAGGTAGTCGGTAAAAAGACCAGGTTTGATAAGGAATATAAAATTATCAGGCAGAATGACCATGCGGAGCGCTGGGTTCACGGCGTGGGCCGCCTTGAGTTTAATAAATCCTGCCATCCGGTGGCTATGATAGGTACCATACGCGACATTACCGAACGCAGGCAATCGGAAGAGGCATTAAAAGAAAGCGAATTAAAATACCGCCAGTTAATCGAAAACTTCCCGGATGCTATTGCCATCTATGTGGATGGAAGGATAGCGCTGGTCAATAAGGAATGCCTGCACCTGATGGCGGCCAAATCGGCCGAGGAACTCATAGGGAAGCCGGTTTTCCAGTTTGTACACCCTGATTACCGCTCCAAAGTTTTGGCACGAATGAAAAAAGTGGTCGAAGAAGGGGTCGTCTTGCCCCTTACCGAAGAAAAATTTGTACGCCTTGACGGATCCGAAGTCGATGTGGAAGTCAAAGCTCTGCCATTGACCCTGGATCATAAACCGGCTGTTCAACTCATAGTACGCGATATCACCGAACGCCGTAGGATCGAACAGGCACTCAGCGAAAGCGAAGCCCACTACCGGCTCCTGACTGAAGGTGTTTACGATGTGGTCTGGAAGCAGGATAGGAATAATTATTTCACTTACGTGAGCCCTTCGGACGAACGTATGCGTGGTTACCAGGCAGGGGAAGTTGTCGGTCGCCATGTTTCGGAACTGCTTACCGACGAAGGAAAAGCCGTAGTAAAAGAGAAATTGCTGCAAAGGAGGGACGTCGAAAAGTCAGGAGAGCTGTCAGGCACCTTAGCCTACGAAGTACAGCAGCGCTGCAAGGATGGCAGCCTGGTATGGACCGAAGTGTTGTCAACAGCCGAACACGATGAACACGGGGTAATTACAGGGTATCACGGCATAAGCAGGGACATCACTGCGCGTAAGCAGGCAAAAGATATACTGCAGCAAACCCGTCAGAATTATGAATCCTTTTTCAATACCATCGACGAATTTCTTTTCGTGCTCGACGAGAAGGGGAATATAATACACACTAACACAACTGTTTGCGATCGGCTTGGGTACCTTGAGGAAGAACTGATCGGGAAATCAGTGCTTTCGGTTCATCCGCCTGATAGACGGGAAGAAGCCGGCAGGATAGTTGTTGAAATGTTAAACGGGCTGACCGAGTTTTGTCCGGTTCCGCTGGTCACCAAATCGGGCGTACAGATTCCCGTCGAAACCAGGGTCAAACATGGTGTCTGGGACGGGAAACCGGTAATCTTCGGCGTTACTAAAGATATTTCACGCATACGGCTTTCGGAAGAAAAATTTTCAAAACTATTTCATCTCAACCCTTCAGCCTGTGGATTAAGTGACTTGTATAGCCAGGAATACCTGGAGGTAAATGAAGCTTTTTATTCCCTGTTGGGATTCGAAAAAAACGAAGTAATCGGGAAGTCCGCCCTGGAATTAGGAATTTTTACCGATGAAACCAGGCAGCTAATCCTTTTAAACGCCGATAGTAAGGGTAATATTACCCAGGTGGAAGCCGATTTAAAAGCGAAAAACGGGGAGATCATTCATGTTCTTCTGTCATCGGAAAATATTTTTGTACAGGACAAGGAATACCGCTTCACCGTGGTTTACGACATCACCGAACGGAAAAGGGCGGAAGATAAATTAAAGAAAAGCGAACTGAATTTCAGGGAACTCTTCGAAGCCAACACCGATGGAATAACCATTTTCCTTATTGAACCCCATAGCTCGCAAACCCATATCGTTGATATGAATGAGAATGCAGCCAGGATGCTAGGTTATACGAAGGAGGAAATGATGAAAATCAACCCCGATGACCTGGAAAAAGATATCACGGTTGAGAAAATTGGTAAACGTAAGAATGAATTGCTTTCAAAAGGATTTTCCAGTTTCGAGACCATTTTAAGACACAAGGAAGGGCATGATGTGTATGTGGAGATCAAGGTGATGGTGGTTAATTATAATGACCAGTTTGCCATCATGAATATTGCCAGGGATATTACCGATCGCAAAAAAAGCGAATTTCAACTTCAGAAATATGCCGCTGAGCTAAGCAAGCAAAATGTCGAGAAGGATAAGTTTTTCTCAATCATAGCTCATGACCTGCGAAGCCCGTTCAATGTTTTTCTCGGGTTAACTGAAATTATGGCCGAGGGCTTGCCCAATATGACACTTACTGAAATGCAGAAAATGGTCCTGGAGGTGCGAAGTTCTGCATCCAGGCTTTTCAGTTTACTCGGAAATTTGCTCGATTGGTCGAGTATGCAGAGAGGCCTGACTACTTTTTCACCCTCCTCGTTCATGTTGCTGCCTAAAATTTCGGAAAGCATGATGCTGGCCCAGGAAGCCGCCGGTAAAAAGGGAATCGCGATCAGCAATGATATCGCTGATAATTTGAAGGTTTTTGCCGATGAAAATATGTTCGAAGGAGTTATACGGAACCTGGTAGCCAATGCAGTGAAATTTACGCCACAAGGAGGGACTATTAAGGTATCAGCAAAAAAAAATAGCCACAATTCTGTTGAAGTATGCATTCATGACACCGGAATCGGGATGAACGAGGATATACTCACTGACCTTTTCCGCCTCGACCGGAATACCAAGCGAAAAGGGACAGAAGGAGAATCCAGCACCGGCTTAGGGCTGATCATATGCAAGGATTTTGTCGAGAAGCATGGGGGTGAGTTATGGGCCAGGAGCGAAGAGGGTAAAGGGAGTGCCTTTTACTTCACGATTCCCGGATTCCCGGAACCTGGGGTGGACCCTCTTGTCCATTCATCTGTTTCGGCCGATATGGCTGCTTCATTGGTTAAAAACCTTAAAATACTCATAGTCGAAGATGATGAAATATCGGAAATGCTGATTTCGCGGGTGGTGAAAATATTCAGCAGGGAACTCATCAGGGTTTCGACCGGAGTTGAAGCCGTAAAAGCCTGCCAGGACCATCCGGATATTGACCTGATCATTATGGACATTCAGATGCCGGAAATGGATGGGTACGAAGCAACCCGGCGGATCAGGCAATTTAATACCGAGATAATCATTTTTGCACATACTGCTTCCGGGCAGATAGATGGCAAAGAAAAGGCTTATGTTTCCGGGTTTAATGATCACATCGCGAAACCCATCAACATAGCCGCATTAAAAGCTTTAATGCTGAAACATTTTAAACGCAGTTGAAATGAGTACTGAATCCTCCCCGCATAATTTGAATGCAGATGCAATAGACAGAATACAATTCAGCGACATTTTCGATGCCGAGAACATCCAACGAATGCAGGACTTGTTTTCAACTGCAACCGGCGTTGCTTCTATTATTACAAGCCCCGACGGCTCCCCTCTTACCCGGCCGAGCAATTTCTGCCGCCTGTGTAATGACATTATTCGAAAAACTGAAGCAGGTCTTGCCAGTTGTTATAAATCGGATTGTATCATAGGCAGTATGAATGCTTCCTCGGCAGCAATTCAGCCTTGCCTGGGCTGCGGTTTATGGGATGCCGGTACGCGTATTACCGTTGGCGGAAGGCATATTGCGAATTGGATGATCGGCCAGGTAAGGAACGAACAACTGGACGATCAAAAGATGGTTAAGTTCGCGGATGAAATTGGAGTAAACAGGGAAGATTTTTTGGGCGCCCTTCAGGAAGTTCCGGTGATGCAGTTCGCACAATTCGAAAAAGTGACGGAAATGCTGGTCGCCTTTGCCGGCGAAATTTCCGAAAAGGCATACGCCAATTACCTGCTCAAAATACAGATTCGTGAAAGGGATAAGGCTGCCGATATGTTAAAGAAAAGCGAAGAGCGCTTCAGCCTTGCCATGGATGCCACAACAGATGGGTTATGGGATGGGGATGTTGTCACCGGCAAGGTTTATTATAGCCCGGGATATTTCAGGATATTGGGTTACGAGCCAAATGAGTTTGAATATAACCTGGTTGAATGGCAAAAAATGATTCATCCTGATGATTTAGAAACGGCACTTGCCAATAATAATGCCTGCCTGAATAACGAAATCAAGAGTCTCAATGTGGAGTACCGCATGAAAGCCAAGGACGGCAGCTGGAGGTGGATACTGGACCGGGGCAAAGTTGTTGAGCGCGATGCTGACGGCAAAGCTTTACGAATGATCGGCACTCATGTGGATATTACCGAACGAAGGAAAACCGATGATATGCTTCGCGATGAGCGTCAGCTGCTGCGCACCCTGATCGACAACATCCCTGATACTATTTATGCCAAAGATCTGTCCTATCGGAAGACTCTTGCCAACCTGGCTGAAATGAAATTCACCGGGGCCAAATCAGAAACCGATGTTCTGGGGAAAGATGATTTCGACCTGTACCCTGGCGCCCTGGCTGAAAAATTCCATGCCGATGACCAATTGGTTTTTGAAACCGGAATGCCTTTGATTAACAAGGAAGGTTATGTTACTGACGTGAATGGTAATCAGCGGTGGATGCTATCCTCCAAATTGCCTCTAAAGGATAAGTCGGGCCGGGTTACCGGATTAGTCGGCATAGGCCACGATATCACCGAACGGAAAACGGCTGAAGAAGCACTGCTTGAAAGTGAAGAGAAGTACCGCCTGATTTTTGAGAATTCACCCATGGGTCTCTTATACTATGATGAAAAAGGCGTTATAGTGGCATGTAATACCGGTTTTGCACAAATTATCGGAACATCCGTCGAAAAACTGGTTGGCCTCAATATGCTCATCCTTCCCGATAAAAAAATGGTATCAGCTATACGGAAATCAATCGAAGGGGAGACCGCTTTGTTTGAAGGCACCTATCAGTCGGTGACAGCGAACAAAATTTCGAAAGGAAGGGCGCTTTTTGCACCGATCAAGTTTACCGACGGCCGCATACGCGGTGGTGTGGGTATTATCGAAGATATCACCGAACGCAGGCTGGCCGAGGAAGCGTTGTTACAAAGCCAGGAACGGGCTCGCCTGCAGCGCAATGCTATTGCCAGGATTGCGGTAGATGAGGGTATTTCTTCAGGCAATTATAAAAATTTCTTTCAACGACTTACCGAAATCGGCGCAGGGGCAATACAGATTGCCCGTGTAAGTATCTGGTTGTTAAAAAACAACAGGACGGAGCTTTGGTGTGAATCCCTTTACGAAAGCCATTCCGGCAACCACAGTTCAGGGGCTATATTAAAGATCCTGGATTTCCCGACCTACTTCAGAGCTATCGATCATGAGAGCCGAATATCAGCCAATGATGCAGTGAATGATCTGAGGACCCGTGAGTTCGCATCTGATTACCTTTTACCCAACCAGATCAGTTCCATGCTCGATGCCGGTATATACGTGGAAGGGGAACTGATGGGAGTAGTTTGCCTGGAACATACAGGCGAAAAACGAAACTGGCATCCCGATGAGGAAGCTTTTGCCAGCACCCTGGCTGCTATTACAGCCCAGGCATTGGCAAATGCCAAGCGCAGGCTTTTCGAAGAAGCTCTGCGGGTGAGCGAGGAAAAGTATCGCTCCATTTTCGAAAATGTACAGGATGTCTTTTTTCAGACTGACCTTTCAGGTAGGATTCTCGAAATAAGCCCCTCAATTACGCGATTTTCCGGGTACGAAAGGGCTGATGTCATAGGTACTAAGGTTTCCGGCCTTTACTTCAATCCGGATAACCAGGAAGAACTGGTAGATACAATAAAGGAGAAGCAGGAACTCCGGGATTACGAATTAAGGCTCATAACAAAAAGTGGACTCACCAAGTATATATCAGTCAACGCAAGCCTGGTGCCCGGGGCTGATGGTATTCCGCAATATATAGAAGGATCGGTCAGGGATATTTCCGAGCGAAAACAAGCCGCCGAAGAACTCAATGAGAGAAAGGAAAAATACAGGGGATTGAGTGAAGCTACTTTCGAAGCTATCTTCATTTCGGAAAAGGGACTTTGTATTGAGCAAAACCTGTCGGCTGAAAAAATGTTCGGATATACATCCGAAGAGGCAATTGGCAGGTTAGGTACTGAATGGATGGTACCTGAAGACCGGGAAATGATCATGG
>JBAXXB010000261.1:0-6732 GCA_037128115.1 Bacteroidota bacterium | reverse complement strand
GAAAATGTATTCGCAGCACTTTCAGTATTTATGCCAATTTTTTGAAGTTTGGCACTCATCTGATCCTGCAACGAAAGGGTGTATTCTAAAATATTCGACATGCTATGAGTTTTTATTTGATTCAGCCTCTTTTATTCTTATCCACTCCAGCTCTCTGATCTTCATCGCCCATGTTTCATCGGTAAGGCTGTCAGGATCGGGTATGTGCATATAGTAATTTAGCTGAGCATTGGCTATACGTACTAGTTCCCAGTCCTCTACCCTGGCAGCCTCTATAAGTTTACCAGTTCAGCCTCTTTCACCTGTATGATGTCGACTAGTTTGGAACTGGCTCCAAAAAATAAGTCATCATCGGTTTTTATCGCTTCGCTTCCACCAATAAAGCAATTATTAAGTACTACCTCATTGAACTTTATCGGGTCTTTAGCGCCCACAGTTGACGCATAACCAAGTGTTTTACGATCGGGTTTTTTCAGGTAAGCAATGTGACCATCAATGATAATGGCAAACAGTTTTCCATATTTTGTTTTCCACTCTTCAATTTGTTCCGGGGTGGCCTGTCCGATTAATTGTGTCTTATTCATTTTGTTGATTTTAAAGAAGGCTATCATTTTCCTGGCATCAGGAAGATGGTAGCCTTTCGATTATCTATTGAAATTTACGCTGTCTGATTTTCGATACGCAGGCAAATAAATGGTAATGATACCTCCATGCTTTTATCGCCTTGTTTCATCTCCTTACCATCATCGGTAAACTGGAGACCGCGAATCTTATCGGTAATTATTACATCACCATTAGCAGGATCTCCATATACCACAGTTGCATCCAGGTCAAGATTCAACAGCGAACCTTTACCCAATTGCCTTAGTGTTTCCAGTTCACTCTGAAGCAATGTAATGTCTCCCTCGTGACTGATATTCCCTTTCTGAATTGAAAGGGGCTGATTACCTTTACCGTAGAGCAGTTCCTTTTCCTGCTTGGTATGGTACTTTATCCCGCGAAAACCGGTAACTACACGGCCACCAATTTCAAGGGTTAAATCTGCAAATTCATACTGACGTGAATCGAACATAGCTTATGCTGTTAAAGTTTTGAATCCTAATTGAACTGTAATATACCTGGCATAACCATAAGGTTTCACTTTTAAGGTAACGCTGACAAGTCCGGTCGCTACAATATTCTGTGTATTGTCGATCCAGCAGGTGACACCTGTATCGTTTTGGTTTGCCGGATCATTTCCCAGCTCTCCGTTAATGGTCATACTATTGATGATAGCATTCTCAACCTTGGTTTCGACCGACTTGGCATAGGCTACCGAAATAAGGCCTGCATCGGTAACAGGTACCTCATCCAGCAGCTCGTTGAGCAAGGTATCATAAGCAATACGATAAGCCTTATCAACGGTGCGGCGTGCCGTAATATGATTGTAATCATCGGTTACCGGTGTGGCAAGGGGATCATCGGTGAAGTAATAACCACTGCGTCCCACATGTGTGCGAAGGGCGATATATCCCTTATCATGAATCGATCCAACATCCGATTTTTCAACCAGGGTAGTTGCCAGGTAAGCTGATGAAAGTCCCAATAAAGCACCATCTTTTACGCGTCCTATGTGACGCATAACAGGAGCTAAAGCCAATTTTCCGCCAAGTATACCGATAGCACATCCGTTTCCGGATACGGTATCACCAATCATGATGCCAACACGGTTATTAGTCGAAGTGGTAAGATCGGTGAGCGCTGAGGCAGTTCCACTGTAATACAGGCCAGCTATCAATATGAGAACTGGAGCTTTCAGAGTATCGGCAGCCCATGTGGCAGCAACCTGAGCGGCAGCCATGGCTGTAGCTACATCACCATCAAGTCCGGCAGTAATGGTAGCGGTATATCCAACAGCTGGAGTACGGTGAACGATGATAGTACGTATTTTCCCATTTGCCGTTTGTAACAGATCCTGTATGCCGGCCGTTGTAGCCAGGGTACACATGGTAGTCATTGTTACCGTATCAGCAAAAGCTTTAAGCCATACTTCAACACCATCACCCGATTGATCAAACAATTCGGTGAATAGTTTAACCATACCTGGGTTATTGGCTACCGTAATACCAAGCACGGTTTCCAAATCACTGAACTGGGTAATTTTATATGGTGTATTGAGCACAAACTTACCAGCAACAGGAGCTCCGGTGCATAGTACGCCGATAACTCCATCAGCTGAAGCAGATACCTGTCCAAGGGCACCGTTCGAAAAGTCAATTTTAACGCGTGGTAACATTATACCTCCGATCTTTTAACGATTAACACTTTGTTGCTTTCCAACGTTGCAGCATGTATGTGAGCATGCTGAGGCTCGATAAAAGCCGTATTGTCGTTGGTAAAGAAGATCTCATCGGCTGAATGCGATTCGAATACTTCTTTTGCACGTTCCCGAATGCATTCGGGCAATGATTGCTCAGGAGCATTAGTTGCTTCAGGAGCATCGGTCAATGATTGCTCAGGAGCATCAGTTGCTTCAGGAGCATCGGTTAATGATTGCTCAGGAGCATCAGTTGCTTCAGGAGCATCGGTCGCTGGTTTTTTTTCTTCCGGTTTCACTTCCGGATTTACAGTATTTTTAGCCATGGGCTCACAAATTTTAGAATGAGAAAAACAATTGAAAGAAGGATAATCACCGACTCAATCCAGAAACATCGTATTTGCCATATCTGAAATGGAGTAAGCTGATTGATGTATTTTGTATCCGTTACCTTTCGGTCACGGTATTGAACTTCCGTTTTAATGCGATTTGAATAGTGATTAAATACTGCCAGTGAATCAACCCTGCATTTGGCGGTAATCATATTATCCTTTATGGTTACCTGGGGAACCTGGGCATATTTACCAGACTTATATTCAGTAAGCTCTTTCATAACTACCTGGCCCTGCTTATTACACTCAAGCAAAGCTTTCAGCCAGGAGCTGTCAGCCGGTAACCAGGATACGGAATCTTTATCCTGGACAGTTTCGTTTGTTGAACTGGAAGTACTGTCGTTAACGGCTTGAACAGTTGGGAACTTACGGTCACACCTCTGTTGTGTACAGCATCCGGAAAGTAGTAATAGTATCAGTACAGGAGCAATAGTACCTCCTCCGCCACCTTTAAACATATCGGTAATAAATGTATTCTTAGCCCAGAACAATCCAATACAAACGGGAAGAAAAGCTTGAAATTCACCTGAAGTGATCTTACCCAGGTAAAGCAGATAACCGGCACCGGCCAGTAATACCAGGCCAAGCACTGAAGTAATCCATTCTTTGAGTCGGTCAATAAGTAACATATTGCTATTTGTAAGGTACTTCGTAAAGCGTTTCAATTCCTGTGAACCTGCAATCAGCGTGAACCCATGTTGGAGTATCCTTCTCAATTGTAGTCAGACCGGCTGCCTTAAATAAGGCAAAGTTTAATCTTATTTCCCGTCGTATATGTTCCGGATCAAGTCCCTCAAGTTTCATGTCGATGGCCCTTCCCATTTTATGCTGGCTAAGTGCAGCTCCGGTCTTACTCAAAAAAGACCTGGTACCCGATTCCTTGTATTGCCCACCTAAATGCCAGTTGTTGATAGTAACCGAAACTTTAAAGTGATTCCTGAAAAACTGTGCCAGGGAAACTATCCTGGAGTCAATCATTTCGATTGACCGTTCGCCGCGAATACCGAATGTAACCGGATCAATGAACTCCTGAATTACAAAATTGGGTGCACCAGTCATGATCTTCGGATTTCAGCTTGTTTGAGTTCAACCTGCCTGATGCGTGCTCCATGATCGTTGAGTCGTTTTGCATGGTCAAACTGTTGATCTACTACCTGCTTTATTTGTCCTTCATGGGTAAGATATTTTCCGGATAAGGCATTCACGGCTTCAATCAATTCGTCGAATTTTGTAAATACCTTGCTTGCAAAAAGCTTGACTCCCCAGGCTACAATAACTCCAAGAACGGCAATTAATCCTCTGTATAACCACATTTCGAACTCTGACATCAGTACGCTTTTAAAGGTGAAAAACGGGCGCTACGCCTTACGGTTTCGCGCCCTCATCAGGCGTTATCTTAGGATCGTGCAGCGTATAATGCCGCTATCGCTTTTGTACGCAGTGGCAGGGCCACAAAACGCATCTGGAAGTTAATTACATCACCCTTGTTATCCGGGTCCTTGTATTTGGCAAACATCTCGACAGTTCCCATAGCTTTCATTACCTCATCCTTTTGGAAGGCAAATGAGCAATATGTATCAGTGCTGGTTGCAGCTGCTGCTCCATAGGCACACTTGGCTCCCGTGCTTGCATTGTAGGTTGGCGTAACACTGGTTCGGTACAATTTGAAACCAAACAGCTCGTTGTTTTGGATTGCGGCTTTATACAACACCAAATCCTGGGCTATAAGATCGGCCTCATGGTTAGGATTCAATACCAGTACGCGTCCGTCCTGAGGAATATCGGCAAGGTCGAAACGTTTACGTAAAGTAAGTATATCAGCAAAAAGCAAAGTACGGTACCCGTTGGTAAGTGTTCCGGTAGTAGCTATAACAGGGGTAAGAGTAGCATCTGATGCAGGTGCATAATTCCAGGCTGCAAGTTTTGCGGCAGTGCGAACAAGTTCCATTTTATGACCATAAATAACACTCGACATTTTGTCATACGAACTTTCCATAGCTTCAACATTTCGAACTACCGTACTGGTAGTATCAAGTGTTTTAAGAGGTAAAGTTTTAGCGGTGTCACTTCTGGATGAAACAGAAATAGGATAGCTGCTATTATCAATAAGAACACTTGGATTAGCGCCCGCTTCTGCCAGGTTAATAGTATTATAATCAACCAGGGAGGAAAGATCACGTGCTTCGTTCAGGAAGCTTGTATTGGGATAAAATCCCTCCAGCAGAATATCGGTCCATATTTCCTTTTGAACGCCGGAAAAAAGCATACCGGGTGCTTTATTAACAAAGGACATTGCAGTACCCGCCACGAGTGACGCTCCGACCGCAGGTAACACTGCTATTCCGCAAAAGGCTGAAAACAGGAGGGCAACTATCATGTTAAACATCATGTTGCCGAATTTGAATTGCTTTTTCATGTATTTGAAAAGATTGGTTTAAAATTGGTTTAACTTCTACGCTTGAACCTGATTATGTCCTTCGTTAGTGATTCGAAGAATACTCAGCCTTCAACTGGGCGAACCCATCAGGATCATTAGTCTGCATGGCCGAAAGTCCTTTGGGATCTTCTTTGAGCCAACGGAGGTAATTCCATCCCTGGCGATCCTGTGCCTGTGCCGATTTCCTTCCGGTTTTATCGGAAAAGGTTTCTTTGCCAGGCATTGAATCAAGCATATCCTTGGCCATTTTGAAATCTGAGGTTGCAAGCTTCACAAAGCTCTCCTTCTTATCGGCAGTAATACGGCCTTCTTTTACCGCCAGTTCAACCAGCTCATTAGCCTGGGAAGTACGATGATCAGAAAGTTCCTGCTCAGCTTTTTCTTTAGCTGTTTGCAGTATAGCGTTTTTTGCGCTCAGCTCCATGATGGATGCATTAAGTTCCGAAATTTCCGGATCTTTTGAAACGCCGAGAGCCTTAGCGGCTTCGACTGAAAGGGTGATCTTGTCCATGACGTGTTTTTGGTTTATAATGCTGTCGATTGAAAGTTTGATTTCACTTGCCCTCAATATTGTTTTACCATCCTTGGCATAAAGCCTTAATGCTGATTTGTTGGAAGGAACTCCTACCGGTGACGCTTCAAGCAGCTCCCAGTCGGTAATAACTACCACATATCCGAGTCCAGGCATGTTGCGCATTTCGGCATCATTAATTATGATACCCATTGAAGCACCTCTGATGAATCCCCGATCAACCTTTCCCGATATTTTCAATGCGTCCGGATCTTCAATATCAAATTCAGTTTCAGCCTGTAGCTTATTACCCGAAATTGTAAGATTGAGCCAGCGACCTATCACGGCCTTTTCATCGTGCGAATTAAGCATGACCGGATTTTCACGAAAGCGGTCGAATTTTCCACCGGCATTGAATACCAGGAACCCGTGAGCTGTTAATACATTTTCATCGTTCAGTACAAATGTTGGCATTTGAAATCAAATTGGAACGGCAAACATACCATGCGAAACAGTGTATTGCAAATAACTGTCTAAGTGTTACATGCATACATCAAAGGATAATAAGGAAATGAGTATTTCCCCTGCTTTTACTCCATTTTTGCCGAATAATACTATTACTTATGGCAAATCAAAGCAAGGTAAAACCCCGGAATCCGGAAAAACAGGAATATGCTTACCTCCTATACATGCAGGGAATGGAGCAGCAGGATATTTGTAACAAGGTACAGGTGTCAGCTCCCACACTTACATCCTGGAAAAAGTCGGGTGAATGGGAAACCAAGAGAGCAGCCCGTACCATAAGCATTGACGACCTGGTGCAGAAAACACTTAAAGTCATTAATGAGATGCTCGATAACAAAGAGAACTTCTCAGCTGATGCTTTTGCAAAAGCAGTAAACCAGCTGAAGACTTTAAAAACGAGTAATACCGTAGATGATGACATCAACACCTTTATGGGGTTTCAGGACTATATGATCCGCGAACGCACCAACAATAAGGACATCACAGATCAGCTTATTAAATCCGTAACAGCACTCCAGGATAATTACATTCAATACCGTTTGGGCAATGGCAGATTATCGCGGAAATAAAG
>JBAXXB010000260.1:0-6854 GCA_037128115.1 Bacteroidota bacterium | reverse complement strand
CCGTTGAGTGTAGTTCAGCCAGATACAATCAAAATGCTGCCGTACAGGCGTTTATACAGGTATGTTGCAAGTATTGCTGCGGTTATGCTCATCGCTTTTACAGTATTCCAGATTTCACATGGTTTTAAAACTGAGATGAAGAGTTTTGCCTCGGGCAAGGCTGTTTCGTCCCCAGTACTTTTATCCGATGGCTCACATATCGTATTGAATTCGGGCTCCGAAGTAAAATTTCCCGAAAAATTTGGTAGTCACGGCAGAGAGGTTTACTTTTGGGGTGAAGCTTTTTTTGAAATCGCTTCCGATCCGACCAGGCCTTTCGTTATTGAAACCGGCGATGCCCGCATCAAAGTTCTGGGAACTTCTTTCAATGTGAAAGCGAATCCCGGGGCCGGAATAACTGAAGTTGTGGTGAACACCGGAACAGTTCTTTTCTATTATGTGGATAAAAACGATCATCTCCTGGGCCAGGTAATCCTGCATAAAGGCGATAAGGGTGTCTATAACCGGATTACCCACAAAATCGCAAAAATGGTGAACGAGGACCTGAATTTTATCAGTTGGAAAACCGGTATTCTGGTATTCAACGAAACATCACTGGATAAAGTGATGGATGTGGTCGGTAAAAAATATTGCGTAACTTTCCGCATGGATACCTCAGAACTCTCTCGTCTTAAACTGACCGCAACCTTTGATAACGAATCACTTGATTCGGTGCTCGAAGTTCTCAGTCTGGTTCACAAACTTCAATTTACTCATGACGGAAAAGATTACCTGGTGAAAAAATAACAGGTTAATCAACCTCCGATTTATGCCCGGCAAAAAAAGATATCCGGTAATTATTTTATTTGTATTCTTATTCCTCCTGTTACAGGTACGTGTTGTTGTTGCTCAGCAACAGCCATTTCTCAGCAAAAGAGTTTCCTTTTCCTTTTCAGATATGCCCCTTTCGAGTGTTCTACATGTGATTGGGAATAGAACCGGGGTGAAGTTTTCGTATAATCCCGAACTTGTTCAGTCCGGACGACGCATTAACAGGAAATTTACCAATACCCCGCTTTCTGAAGTCCTGAAGCAATTGTTGAACGACCCTACCATTTCTTTTCGCGAAATAGGAAACCAGATAGTGTTGTACCGCGGGGATCCTTCACTCATTCCCCTTGAACCAAACCAGAGCCTGATAGTCGGGAAACCCCAGATCCTGGCTTCGCAAAAAAAAATGCCGGATACGATATTTATATACCGTCTTGATACATTGATAATTAACCGCACTGATACTGTTTTTCACAGCGTCAGTATTATCCATCTCGATACGATCAGGATGACAGATACGGTTTTTGTGGAGAAAAGTAAACCAACTCAAAAACCCGGGAAAGACCTCAGGAACAATTTTAACAAAAACTCGGTAAAACACAGGAAGTTCCTGGAAAATAACGGCTTTTATTCCGGCTTATATTTCGAGATTTTACCCGGATCAGCTAGTTATACAAGCGGTGCTCCCGAATCACAGGATTACCTCTCCCTCTTGCAACAGTCGAATGCCGCTACAATGACCAAATATTCAGCTGGCGTCGTAGCCGGCTATGACTATCTTTTGGTGGGAATACGAACAGGAGTTGGCTTTACCAGCCTTGGCGAGAAATTTGATTACTCCTTCAACCTCGAAACCGGGGGCTTCTTTAAGACTGATACCGTAGAGCGCTATTATACCCTCACAGGAATAGATACTTCCTGGTTCTATATCACTGATTCCTCCTGGATCCCTAAAGATAATAAGAAATATACCTATCAGAATCCCAATTCCTACAAATATATAGATGTGCCTTTGGCTTTGAAATTTCGTTTTTGGCAGAACGAATCAATTGAAATATATGCTATGGCCGGATTTAATGCTGCTTTCCTGGTTTCGGTGGATGCCATGCATATCACGGCGGGCGATAGCCATTTGGTGGTGAAGGCTGAAAGGAGTGAAATGAATAATGTGCTCTTTTCATGGCATGCCGGGATGGGTTCGGCTATTAAACTTACTCCGCGATCGGGAATCCTGGCCGAAGTTTGTTACCGAAAGCAAACAAACAGCCAGTTTAAAAATTCGGAAATTAAGAAGCAGTATGGTCTTATGGGATTGAAAATAGGCGCTTATGTGAAATTTTAAAGAATTGCAGATAGTATATTTTATTAGATTTTGTAACTATTCAGCGAGTTGATTGAGCGGATTCCGGGAACAAAAAACGCCGATGATCCCTGTTAAATTAGGGGCTTTCCGTTTGTGATTTTCTGCCGCCGATCAGTGTAAACAAAAAAATCTCCTATCTTTGTTGATGTAAAGCCGTTTCCGGATGGTAAAAATTCATTTTAATTGTGTTAATTTCGAAAAAGGGAATAATACACCTGATCAGGCAGGATTGAGTAAGAAGTTAACAAGTATTGTATTGCGGACTGGTATTGCTATGGTAATAGCACTGCTGGGTTTTGCTGTTCCTGCTCAGTGCCAGGTATATGTAGGCGGGCCGCTTACGACTGATGCCACCTATTCCCCTGCAAACAATCCTTATATTGTCACGCAGGATCTTCTTGTTGCACAAGATATTACACTTACTATTCTTCCTGGAGTCGAAATGCTTTTCGAATCCGGTACTAGCCTGATCTGTAATGGAACGTTGATTGCCCAAGGTTCTGCTGGCCAGAAGATCAGCTTTTTAGCAAAAAGCCAGTTTTCATTTCCTGGTCAATGGAACGGGATTGTTTTTGATGAGACCAAAACCAATATAGGGGATGATACTACCTATATTGGAGGCTCAGTGTTATCGGAAACTGTGATTGAAAATGCTTCCTATTCAATTACACTTGCCAGGAACTCTTCCCTGCTGATCGAAAATAACCGGATTGAGCAATGTTCATTTGGCGTTTACATTATGGAATCGGGAAACAATATCATCCGTAATAATATTTTCACCGGATGTGATTTTGGTATTTATATAGTCAACGGGTACTGGAATCCCGGGAATATAATCTATGGAAATACTCTTTCAGGCTGTAGTGATGTTGGCATCTTCATTAACAGTGTGGCTAACCAGTCGAACCACAATTACATTATGGGGAATTATTTTTTTTATAACAAGATAGGCTTGCATATCGGGAATTATAGCAACAATGGCCCCGCCGATAACGAGATATCAGGAAATTTCTTCGTTAGGAATAAGGATGCAATAAAACTGTTTCAGCAGTCAAATAACATAACTAACAATTACTTCGCCGTTAACGGAAGCGGAATAACCTGCTGGCAATCGGATTATAATACCATTACCCGCAATCTCTTTTCTCGAACCTTGACGAACGCTATAACACTTGCCGCTGGTTCGTCGTACAATAATATCACGTACAATGGAATTAGCTTTAATAAGGGTGGAGTCTGGATTAAGCCGGATAGTTTGCGTAATTCTTTGTATAATAGCTTTATAAACAATACGGTTTATAAAAATACGGACTTTTCCTTTCAAATTCTGAATGCACCGCAGGGGCCGGTTCAGTTTAACAATATTGGGATTAACGGGATTTACCAGTCTTTTAAGAACCTGTCTGATACCCTTGTTCATGCCGAGTACAATTATTGGGGCACAATCGCGGAAACCGCAATCGACAGCATAATTTTCGACTTATATGACCAACCCGGCAAGGGAGAAGCTCTGTATAAACCCATCCTGAACCAGATTTTAAGCACCCCCCCGGTCCCCCCCCCTGACCACGTCATAAAACAACGGATAGGAAATGCATTGGTGGTAAGCTGGGATCAGGAAGAAATTACAGATATCAATGGCTATAATGTTCATTTCGGGGCATTCGATAATATTGTATTTGAACATACTATTCACAATGGAATGAATACTTCAGTCAACCTGGGGCCTCTGCCGGTTGAAGATACAATAGCCATTACATCTTTAGATGTTCTTGCAAACGGTGCTAAGGATCAGACTGATGGCTACGAGAGCGATTATTCATTTGCAATCCTTGCTCCTTATGCTGGTCCTGATACCGCTATCTGTTTCAACTCGTCCTATTCCATAATCAATGCCACTGCGTTCAATTATGTTTCACTCAGTTGGTCCACTTCGGGGGATGGTTTATTTTCCGACACACATATTCTGAATCCTGTTTATAACCCAGGTCCTCAGGACTTTGCAAATGGATTTGTTAATCTTTTCCTTAATACTGAAAGTAATGGGTTGCAGTTAAAGGACAGGGCAATAGTTACTTTTCATGCAGCCCCGGTGGTTTATGCAGGGAGCGATACAACAATCACCATCGACACCACCCTATGGCTGGTAAATGCTACTGCCTCAGGAAATGCATCATTGAAATGGACAACTTCCGGTGATGGAATTTTTAGCTCCGACAGCCTGTGTAACCCGGTTTATCATCCGGGTCCGGGAGATATTACTGCAGGCACGGCAATTCTTTCGTTAACGGGTTTTTCGGCTTGCGGAGCAGCTACAGCCACTATCAGGCTGAAAATGGACCCGGGTTACCGTATAGTCGGAAAGGTTCATTCAGGCGGGGTGCTGGCGGTTAACAGCCGGCTTAATCTTTACCAGGGCCAACCGGGTAAAGTGAAGCAGGTAAGGAACGACGTGATTGTTGCTGATGGCAATTTTGAAATCAAGGCACTTCTTTCAGGAACGTATTACCTTCATGCGATTCCTGATAAACGCGACGCATCGGGCTACCTGCCTACTTATTATTTTAACGATATCCACTGGGAAAATGCCTATAAACTGGAAATTAGTGCCAATACGTATGATGTGGATGTTGATTTGGCCAGAATCTCAGTTCATCTGCCCAAGGGTGCCGGCTTAATCAGGGGTTATTGCTCTTCATCGCCTGGTACTACCGACGTTTGCAGTGATGTCACAGTTTTTCTTTATGATAAACAGATTAAAAATATCCTGGATTGGGATTTTGTCAGGAATGGTAATGATTTCCGCTTTACAGACCTGCCATATGGTGAATATATGCTGGTCGGCGAGAAAGCTGGAAGCCCCATATTTACTTCAGGCCTTATTTCGCTCTCTCCTTCACACCCTGAAACCGAAGATATTGTGCTGGTTTGCTCACCGGCAGGGTATAAATTTTCGGTTCCGGATTATACAGAACCTTATAATATAGATAATATTAAGATGTTTCCTAATCCTGTTTCTGATCTATTAAATATCGTCGGATTGCCTGGCAAAGGCGAAAATTCTGTTTGTCTCACGAGTTCACAGGGTAAGGTCTATAATTATTTTTCCGGAAGCGATGGAATTGAGAATATTTGCATATCTTTAGGCGCAATTCCTTCAGGCCTGTATATCATTGAAGTATGTGAAGGCGGAACTTGTCTGCTGAGGCAGAAAGTGGTAAAATATTAGCGGGAAGGTTCATTTAAGAGAAAAATAACTCCTGAAATAAATATATTCATATCTTTGCATACGTTGTGAAGAATTTAGAGGATTGTAGGAAGGGAAGCCTTTTCTGTATTCCGGAGGTTTCTTTGCAAATAATAAATGGTGATTCTATACTTTTCCGGCATGAGAGATTAATGTGAAAGTGCGAAAAGCCTGTAATACTAGAATAGATGGGCTGGCTGGTTTATATTTGTAAAACAAGGCACCCGAAATAATATATATACCTGATTTCAGGTAACATCATTTGAGCCTAAAGGCTTAAAATCCGGAATGTGAAACAGGGGAAATATGAAGAACTTTCCCGGGTCAGATTGTGGATTTGAAAATATTGTTGCGAAAATATAAATATCCCTTTATTTAGGGGCAAAAGAGCTTAACAGGAACATTGCTGGGAATGGATTCATCATTTAATGCCAGTCAGATACTAGTTTACTGCCAAATTAATTTTTATGCTTGTAGTGGTAAAAGCGTTTTCAAGTGTCTATATAGGTAGATATATTGTCGGATCTACAGATTGAAAATGCAGTTACGATTGAAGATGTGCTAATAATCTTGTCTAACAGGTAGATAGCTAATTGAACCAAACATTTTGTCCGGAAAATAGGTAAACTATTTTCGGGGCGAGTTTTTTTTGTACTGTTTAATAAAAATCAGGCTCAAATTTTTAGCCATTTAAAAAATAAACCAATTAATTATTAACTAAAACCAGAACGATAAAAGACAGAAAGGAAAAACGATTTTAAGAAAATGCGTGATTTATTCATGCAGGAAGTAGACAATTCACCAATTAATCAATTCAATTATTATTAACAAATCAAGCAAAAAGTATGAAAAAAATCCTTACTTTGCTAATCCTGGTAGCTTTTGCTGCCTGGAGTTCCTATGGAGCGGTAGCTACAGGGTATGTTTGGTCGCAAAATGCGGCTGGTACCTACACTGCTGTTTCAGGTGGTACATTGGTTGCATCAGGGGCACTCCTTGATGATAACACTTACAGTACCAAACCAATAGGTTTTACCTTTTATTACAATGGTAATTCCTATACCCAGTTTGGTGTAGCCGATAACGGTTATATTCAGCTGGGCGGTGGTACTGTTGCCAATTCCTATGGAGCTTTTTATGACGGTATGGCTAATGCTATCGGAGTTTACAGTGGTGACCTTCAGGGTACTGCATCAGCTGAACTCCGCTACGTGTTGTCAGGAACAACTCCTAACCAGGTGTTGACCATTCAATGGCAAAATTTCCGCGTTTACGGAGATGCCGGAACAACTATTAACTGCCAGATCAAATTGTACGAAACTTCAAGCAAGATTGATCTGTGTTATGGCAACTGTGCCAGTTCAGCTACTCAATATGTTGTTCAGGTTGGTATTTCGGGTAACCCAGGCACTGATTATAACATCAGGGCCGGTT
>JBAXXB010000259.1:0-7021 GCA_037128115.1 Bacteroidota bacterium | reverse complement strand
ATCGTAGAATTGTTCCTTGTCGACTCCCAGCCATCTTCTCAATTCGTTTCCGCTTAGATCGTCCCAAGGAATTCCGCTGTTGTGAACCTTCTGTCCGGGCGCCTGACCGATGATTAAAATTTTACTGTCCTTACTTAAAGAGAGAATAGGTCGTGGTGGATTAGGCAAAAAAGATTTGCAAACTGTGCAAGCTGTTACTTCGTTAATTAATTTTTTCATTTTCTATATTTCTTGCAGTCAGTTTGAAGTTCGCTCTCGCCCAAGCATGACGCATAACGATTGGCTAACCACTAAATAGCATTTATTTCTTCTTTATCTGCAAATGGAAGTCCCAGCTAACCCATCGCATTTCAAAGCCCCTCGCCAATATTCTTTTCTATCTATAAAACTCCCTGTATATCCACTCCCTCCCCACACTAAAGCAAAACAAATATATATCTTTTTTTTATCCATACTAAGCCAGGCCGGCAGAACCTATAAAATTTTACTTTTCTTCCGGGAAATCATCCTTTTAACCTGGTTTTACGAAGCATACCGGAAGTTTAAAATACCGGGTTTAATTTCCGAAGCTGAATATATCATATTTACGCAATAATGTATAATACGTATAAAAACCAGTGAAAAAGCAAAGTGTAAGCATGTATTTGTATGGTTCTGCCTACAGGGGCTAAAAAGCATAAGCATGTTGCTCTGAATTCATACGTATGTTTTATAAAATTCATAAGTATGATTCAAGCAAATCATAAGTATGATCCAGGCAAATCATAAGTATGTTTCCGATGAATCATAAGTATGATTTTTTTGAGCTGTTATTATATTGATTATCATTGTCTTTCAAATGCATAAACTGGTATATGTACGGCATAAAAACAAAGCAGTAGCCCTTTTAAGGATACTGCTTTACATAAATACACTAAAAAATTACGAAAAAAGTAATTAATCCCGCCTGCTAATGTAGCGCGGGTTAAGAATCCCTGCTGTTACCCCTGGGGCAGCCTGCAATACAGGGTTTTGTTCCGGAAAGCGTATTCCGCGGAATGTAAATGCAGGGAAATACTACTTTCCGTTCTTTTCGAATTTCAGGGTCTTGAGCATATCCTTAAGCTCCTTGCCTGGACGGAATATAATCCTGGCCTTGCTGATGGATGCTGCCGTTACCTCATCTTCCGATGCCATGCCCCTGCTGCTGAACGAAATGGATATGGTGCCCAGTTTACCCATCTCTACGGGTGAACCCTCTTTAAGCTCACGCAGCATGGTATCGAGAACGGCCGTAAACACGGCGCTGGCATCAGCACGCGAAACGATGCTTTCGGCAGCGAGTTTTTCGGAAAGACGGTCGATCCCGATTTTTTCCTTTTGCTCAACGGTAGCGTAGTATTTCCTGGGGGCAGCCAGATCTTTGGGGTTAATACGTTGGATGGTTTTAAATCGAATACTCATCGTTTAATGATTTTGTTGTTAATAATTCAGTGAATCGGAAGTACAAAAGCATACAAGCAACAATAACTCAATTTTATCTTTAAAACACGTTTTAAAAGTACAACATTTTAGCGCAAAATCCAATACCTGATTTCACTTTTGTAAGCAGAAATTTAATTTTGAATGCGTAAATGATGGTTATATAGCCTCCACGGCACTTTCAACTTTAGGCACTCCAAGTACTCCAGGCACTCTAAGTACTCTAGACACTCTAGGCACTTCAGTCACTTCAGGCACTTTAGGCACTTCCTTCCAGTATAAAGGACAACTATTGTACATGCGCAATATTATTGCCATCGAAAGCAATCGTGGTTGTTTGCCCGGCTCTTACCTGGAACCCCGGGGTTTCGTAAATTGACGGATAGGCAGACGTACTCTGGCAATTTAAAATATAGTTCCCGGCATTTAATTCGGTTACCAGGTCACCGCTAAAGGGGTTTAACTTTGTATAAATTGGAATAGTTACATTCTCGACCGGGGAAATAATTACGGTTAAATCGGTTGGGTGATTCACAAAGGATATACGGACATTCCCGGTGGTTTGCATTTCGTCTTTCTTACATCCTGCAAATACCGAAACAAATAGGAATATTATTATACTCAGCTTGACAAAGTTAGGAGTTCTCATCTTTTCTGAATTAAAATTACAAGTTTAGTATTCATATTAGTGCTTTGTTATTAATTTGAGCCTGTGCTATGTATATGAACTTTCTTCATGATACCACGCTATCTTGCCTGGCTGAGTGTGGACAATTTCCTATATATATATCGAGGGCTATGAAAAAATCATAACTAATCACACAGCATGAACCATAACGTCTCAGGAAAATAACCTGGCAGGGATTTCAAAAAGGCTGAGGCTGAGGTTGAGGCTGAGGTTAAGGTTAAGGTTAAGGTTAAGGTTAAGGTTAAGGTTAAGGGAGTGGATAATCTATCCTCTAACTTTTAACTCTAGGCACTCTAAGTACTTCAGGCACTCCAAGTACTCTAGCGCACTTTAGGCACTCAATCCACTCTCTTCCTTCCCCTTCCTATACTCCATAGCCGCCTTCACAAAATGCACAAAGAGCGGGTGGGGTGAAGCAACGGTACTCCTGTATTCCGGGTGGAACTGCACCCCTATAAACCAGGGATGATCTTTTAACTCTATAATTTCGACAAGATCGTTCTGGGCGTTAATACCTACGGCCATCATACCGGCCTTCTGGTACTGTTCGAGGTAGGCATTGTTAAACTCGAAGCGGTGGCGGTGGCGTTCCATAATTTCTTTCGAATGGTACACTTCCCATGTCTTGGTTCCGGTCTTCAGCGTGCACGTATAGAGCCCAAGCCTCATGGTCCCGCCCTTGATATTTACTTTTTTCTGTTCTTCCATGATATCGATCACGGGGAATTCCGTGGCCGGGTTCATCTCGGTTGAATGAGCGCCTGTGAGGCCAAGCACATTGCGGCCGAATTCAATCACGGCACATTGCATGCCCAGGCAGATGCCCAGGAAAGGCACCTTGTTTTCGCGTGCAAAGCGAATGGCAATAATTTTGCCTTCAACGCCACGCTCGCCAAAACCGGGTGCTACCAGTATTCCATCCAGGTCCTTCAGTATTTCCGTCGCAGAACTTTCGGTAATTGTTTCGGAGTGGATCATCTTCAGGTTCACCTTGTGCTGGTTCTCGGCACCGGCATGTATAAACGATTCCGTGATGGACTTATAGGCATCGCGCAATTCAACATATTTACCTACCAGGCCGATGGTTACTTCGCCAAGCGGGTTCTTGAGTTTATGCAGAAACTCCTCCCAGCGGGCCAGGTCGGGTTGTTTGCGTATGGGGACCTGCATTTTTTCGAGCACCACCTGGTCGAGACGCTCGTCGCGCATCAGCAGGGGTACATCGTAAATGGTCTCTACATCCAACGACTCAATCACGGCTGAGGGGTTCACATTGCAGAAGAGTGCTATTTTATTCCTGATAGCCTGGTTCAAGTGTCGCTCGGTGCGGCACACGATTACATCGGGTTGTACGCCTGATTCCAGCAACATCTTCACCGAATGCTGCGTAGGCTTGGTTTTAAGTTCGCCCGACGAAGCCAGGTAAGGTACCAGGGTAAGATGGATGACCAGGCAGCGGTTGCCCATTTCCCATTTCATCTGCCTTACCGATTCAATGTAGGGCAGGGATTCGATATCGCCTACGGTCCCTCCTATTTCGGTGATTACAAAATCGTATTTGCCGCTCGAGCCAAGCAATTGTATGCGGGTCTTAATTTCGTCGGTGATATGGGGGATAACCTGTACGGTTTCGCCCAGGTAATCGCCGCGCCTCTCTTTGTCTATTACAGCCTGGTATATTCGGCCTGTGGTAACGTTGTTGGCCTGGGAAGTGCGCACATTCGTAAATCTCTCGTAATGCCCCAGGTCGAGGTCGGTTTCGGCACCGTCGTCAGTAACAAAGCATTCGCCGTGTTCGTAGGGATTCAGCGTGCCCGGATCAATATTGATATACGGATCAAGCTTTTGGATCGCAACCCTGAACCCCCTGGCGATAAGAAGTTTAGCCAGTGAAGAGCTGATAATCCCTTTACCCAGTGATGAGGCTACTCCCCCGGTTGTAAAAATATACTTTGTTTCAGCCATAATAAGGTGTTTATATAGGATTTGACCTGCCCCATAACAAAAATACATTTAACCCGGGAAAGATGGAACCCCAGAATAAACCCTTTGAACGATGTAATGCAGATTTATAAACCCGTGCAAAATTACAAATCACTTGCATGTATTCCTTGAAAATAATAAAAAAAAAGCCCGATAGTTATCAGGCCTTGTAAAATGGCATTTTCAGCTTACACTGCGCCCTGGAAAGTATTTGTTTTGGCATACTCGGTAATCGTGGACCGTATTGTCTCACACGAGCAGGGTTTGGCTAAAAAATAAGTCATACCGGCTTCAGCGCACGCACTCTTCATCTTTTCGTCAGTATAAGCTGTAATAGCAATGATGGGAATTATACTGTTAAACGACCTGATTTGCCTGGTGGCCTCCACACCATCAAGAACCGGCAAATCAATATCCATGAGTATGGCATCGAAATCACCCGACTTACAGAACTGAATGGCCTGCAGGCCCGTGTCCGCAATTTCATAATCCCAGGCCAGACGCATCATAAACTTGCTCATGAGAAATTTGTTCAGGGGATTGTCTTCTGCTATCAGGATTTTCATGGCAGTAAAATTTGTATTACTAATCTTCAAATCATTAATTAATAACACTTGCAGAGAAAAGTAATACAGCTTTTTAATTATTCAGAGCCTGGAGTTTAAAGTGAATGCAGGGCTTTGAGTACTTAGAGTGCCTGGAGTGCGCCTGAGTACTTAGAGTACCTTAAGTGCCTGGAGCTGAAAGAGTCTGGGATGCTATATATCTGGCATATAAGCAGCCTGATTTACTTTAACGGAAAGCAGTGTAAAATAATATTGAAATTATGCGACAATACCAAATTGGGAAATCTTCAATGCAATTATTTACCCCCCAGGTTTTGATTCTGATCCTATTATTGTCTTCCTCCCAGGAAAACAACACATAATAAAAAGACGTCTCACCTGCTTTGTTTTCAGGAACTTTCAGTTTATAACGCCAATATTAAACCTCTCCTTAGGCGGATTCGAAATTACACCGCAGCAAAGGATAGTAATGATTCTGGTAAGACTTTGTTATTGACCCAAGTACGACTTCAGCAGCTTACTTCTCGAATTATGCTTAAGCCGGCGTATGGCCTTTTCCTTGATCTGCCTGACACGTTCCCGGGTAAGGTCAAACTTCAGGGCTATCTCATCCAGAGTTAAGCCATGGGGAATGCCGATACCATAATACAGGTTAATCACGTCCTTCTCTTTCTCCGAAAGTGTCGACAACGAACGCTGTATCTCCGTAGTGAGCGATTCACGCATCAGGCCGGCGTCGGTGTATGGCGAATCCTCATCCATAAAAACGTCGATCAGCTTGGTATCTTCATCATCCACAAGGGGAGCATCCATCGAAACATAGCGGGTGCTTATCCTCAGGGCAGCATCAATTTTATAACCGGGTATCTCCAGGGCTTCGGCAATCTCCTCAGCAGAAGGAGGGCGTTCGAACTTTTGTTCGAGCCTTGAAGATTCCTTTTTAATTTTGTTGAGCGATCCCACCTGGTTGAGGGGCAGCCGCACTATACGCGACTGCTCGGCCAGCGCCTGCAGTATCGACTGGCGTATCCACCATACCGCGTACGAAATAAACTTAAAACCACGTGTTTCATCAAAGCGTTGCCCGGCTTTGATCAGCCCTACATTTCCTTCGTTGATGAGGTCAGGAAGGCTGAGTCCCTGGTTCTGGTATTGTTTTGCCACCGAAACCACGAACCTCAGGTTGGCACGGCACAATTTATCGAGTGCTTTCTGATCGCCTGCCCGTATCCTGCGGGCCAGTTCAACTTCCTCATCTGCAGTGATCATGGCTTCTTTGCCAATATCCTGAAGATACTTGTCGAGGGAAGCGGTCTCCCGGTTGGTGATTGACTTGGTTATCTTTAATTGTCGCATGACGTGTTATCTTAGGAATGCTTTAAACTGCACAGTTTCCCCATGCAGTTTAACAAGCTAAATATCAGCAGTTAAGATATCCGGAGGAATTTCCGACCGGCTTTAATATAGTAACAAAGATACCCGTTGTTTGTTTTTATAATTATGCTGAAAACACCGGGCATTTCTTTGTTTTTAATATTCTAGTTGATCCCGAATCCATAGTATGCCCTTACCCTGTTCGGGTAAACGCCTTCCAGAAGCACGCCCCCACTCTTGCTTGAGAGAATTTTATTCACATCGTCAACAGAACGGATTGGTTTTTTGTCAATCTCCGTGATCACATAACCATCACGTATTCCGGCATTTCGCAGCAAACCATCGCCTATATCCGTCACCTGTACACCATGATCAATTCCCAGTTTCCTAAGTATGTCAGGGGATGCATTCTGCATTTTTGCCCCAAGCATGGGGAGAACATCTTTGTTTTCGTTTTTCACGATGCTGGTGTTCCCTTCGCGGTTGCGCAAGGTTACATTAAATATTTTTTCAACACCGTCGCGGCTAACTGTTACCACAATCTTTTCACCCGGCCGGTAACGGCTCACCTGCTCCAGCAGTTCGGAAGTGCTGTTTACAACATTCTTATTGATCAAAGTGATAATATCCCCTTTTTCAATTCCGGCATCCCGGGCTGCACTGCCGTCGTTAACTTCCGACACGTACACTCCCTTTAGTTCTTTGATACCCTGATCGGAAGCAAATTTGCTGTCGATTTCGCGTATGCTCACACCCAGGAAGGCACGCTGAACCTCGCGGTAATCAATCAGGTCGCCGACCACTTTTTTAACAATGTCGACGGGGATGGCAAAGGAATACCCGGCATAAAAACCATTTCCGCTGGCAATGGCGGCGTTAATCCCGACAAGTTCACCACGTGTATTTACCAGGGCACCTCCACTGTTTCCGCGGTTAACGGCAGCATCAG
>JBAXXB010000258.1:0-7024 GCA_037128115.1 Bacteroidota bacterium | reverse complement strand
CAATATGTTATAAACAAAATATGCCGACTTTTGAGTTTAGTCGGTTAACAATGATAAATAATTATTATTCCATCTTGAAAAATATCCTCTGCATCTTCCTCTGCTCCCCCATTTTCAGTTACAAGGAACCTGATCAAAGGAAAATATTCCTTATAAATGAAATTAATGATGAAATCACTCCTTAATCTCAGTCCTTCCAATATGGCCTCGTCAGAATAATGAATCATCACTGTTATATTATCCGTATTTTGAAAAAAGGTAATACCATTTTTACATTTTTTTAAAAAAAGAAAATTCAAGAAATATTTAATATTCTAACAACCAACAAGTTGATTAAAATAATCTTTAATCTAAAATTTGTATTTTTATTACAAATCCACTTGAGACGCTTGCTAGAGAAGACAAATTGTTTGCAAATATCATTAAATTTTGGAAATCTTTACAATTAATTTCCAAAAACCATATTACCTTTTCCGGAAAACCGGATAAACCTTAGTATAGTATTAAGGATAGGTGTATCCATATATTATTGGATCCGAATAATCAAACCTGTAATGCTAATGCCTTTTAACCTTCAATTGCAGAGTAACTCATATAAACTGAACCAAATACTTACATTATGAAAAACGTTTTTAACTCACTTATTTTTCTGCTGCTGAGCATATTATCGTTTAATACCGCCAGCGCTTACGATTTAAGCGGTACCGTTCTCTATCAGGGTGATGCCACAAGACCTATTAACAATGTATCTGTTGCGTTAAAAAATATCGGTAACAACTCAATTCAAACTTTCACAACGGGGGGGAATGGCTTTTACCAATTTACTAATGTTCCTAACGGGAGTTACATCCTGTCAGGCACCACCTCGCTGCCTGGTGGTGGAGTTACACTCTATGATGCTGCATTGGTTTTTTTGCATATGCTGGGTTATTATCAGTATACGCCCCTACAGTTCCTGGCTTCAGATGTTGATGGCAGTGGAACAATTACCTGGACCGATTATAACATGATTATCTATCATATTCTTGTAGGCACGCCATTCCCGGTCGGCCCCTGGAGATTCGAAACATCAGTTTTCGCCATCACAAACCTGAAGGACGGGGTTCCGCATGGTCTTAGTGGCACCTGTTCGGGCGATATTGGAGGAACTTTTGTACCTACAACCAATACCACTCCTGCACTGCCTCTGGCCCAGGAAGGAATATTGAATATTACCACGGGTAAACCATTTACAACCAATATTCTGACACAGGACGAACTTTTAATTACGGGTGCCGGGCTTATCATTAATTTTCCTTCAGAACTATTGCAGGTTGAGTCTGTCGAATTTAAAGGCGTTGACTTTCAATATAATATTAAGGACGGGCAAATTCGCCTCATCTGGGGCAACCCAAACACCACTCCCCTTCATTTCAAGGAAGGTGAATCATTCGTGACGATACACGGCCTCAGCACCTCATCATTCAGCCAGGGAATGAAAGCAGGACTGAGCCTGGATGGGGACTGCAGCATTTTAAATACTTCAAACCAGGAAATGACTAACCTGCATTTTGCATCTCCGGTAATTGAATACGGTAACCCTTCGCTTAAAATCAGCAACTTCCCTAATCCGTTTTCCAATTCAACTAAAATCAGCATCTCTACTCCTGTACAAGGAACCGCCACAATTGAGATCTTTGCTGCATCAGGCCAACTTGTAAAAAGTCTTTCAGTCGGGAATATGGATTCCGGCTACCATGAGGTTAATATTGATGCTTCCACGATGGCTCAGGGATATTATCTTTGTAAAACAAGCATTGATACTGGTACTACTATAATAAGTAACACTATCAGGATTTTAAAATCCAGGTAATACTTCAATGAAAAGGTAAAAAAAAGGAGCATCAGCTCCTTTTTTTATTTAAACTGGTCGACTTTGTTTTATCTTTGCTAGGTACTTGCAGACAAAGTCTGCCATTCAATACCCTCTCATCCGATAACATGCCCTATGAAAAGTCCTCTGGCATCTTTTTGCTCGCGGTTTATTTTTTTGATATCACTTTGGGCAATAGTGTCATGCAATCAGGATAGCTATAAAAAATCAAACTCCATAGAGGTCAGTGAGTTTACCCATGCTGAGCAGTTAAAAAACCACGGCAACTGCGATTCTGCTATAATTTTTTACCGGAAAGCAGCTGGTAGCGAATTAAAGTTTAACCATTATCCGGAATGGATTAAGAGTGTCGTGGGGTTGGTTGACTGCCTGAGAATAAAAGGCGATCTCGACGAAGCCATGCGAATTGTTGACCAAGCCCAGGAAATAGCCAAAACAGAGATAGATACTTCGGGGAATTACTACAGCCTGTTAATTCATAAAAAAGCAACACTCTTTTCCGACAAAAGACAGTTTGAGCAGGCAGCCCGGCTTTACTCCAGGAACATAAAATTGTATCTTTCCATGCCTTCCGGCCAGGATACAGGCCTGGCACTTTCGTACAACGGGATGGGAACCTTGTATCTGTTGCAGAATTTGTATACTAATTCACTCGAGGAATTTAATAAAGCACTCGAAGTATACCAGAAAGTTCAGCATACCAAAAGCCCCAATTATGCCAGTACAATACAAAATATAGGAATAGTGTATTCTAAGATCGGCAACTACGAAAATGCAGAAAAGTATTTTTTAAAGTCACTGAGCATAAATCAACAGGTACTGGAACCCAATGACCCAAAACTAGCCTCGCTGTACCTGAATTTGGGCAGATTTTACCTGATCATGCGCAACGATTCGAAGGCCCTGGAATATATGACCCTTGCCGAAAAATCCTATGCATCTCAGAATCAATCCAATTCCATCATGGCTGGGTTGCTTTTCCTGAATATAGGTGGCAAATACATATACACCGCCGACTACGAGAAAGCACAAAGCTATCTGAACAAATCACTCGAAATTATTTCATCAAAAGCACCTAATAACCGGGCGGATATATTGACCATTTACCTGAATATGGGCTTTATTGCTGAAAAAAAAGGCGAGTACAACAGTGCTAAAAACTATTACCTTAAAGGGCTGTCAGTTGGCGATAAACTGGATAACTCCATGAAAGTGCTACGGGGGCTGGCCAATGTTTCCTACAAGATGAAAGATATTAAAAGCGCAGATTATTATTATAAATCAGCTATCCAAAGAAGCATTGAAATGTATGGGAAAGAGCACCCTGAGACGGCCCTTTCATATTTGAGATACGGTGATTTTCTTTCAGCAACCGGGAATAACCAGGCCCTTTTTTACCTCGAAAAATCGCTCACCCTGTACGAAAATGTCTTTGGCCCTGTTAATATTGATGTTTCGACTGCATACTACATTATGGGCAATTATTATTACAGGATTAAAAATTATACAAAAGCAATAAATTCCTTTCAGCACTCCCTGGTCGCTGGATTCCCCGGATTTACATCGCTTAACTTCGCAGATAACCCAAAGATCTCAAAAGAGAACCTGAATGACAACCTTTTAAATCCAGTTACGGCCAAAGCTACAGCCTTACTCTTGCTCTACCAATCCGACTCAACCAGGTCTGATCTGCTAAAAAGCAGCGCTTCGTGTTTTAACATTGCCTTAAAAATGATCGAAACGTTACGATCGACGTATCAGGATGAGGACAGTAAGTTGTTTATCTCTGGAAATGAAAAGAATACTTTTTCCAACGCACTTCTTTCGGAAGTAAAACTCTTCCAGAAAACAGGTGAAAATGATGCACTTGAACAAGCTTTCAGCTTGTCAGAAAAGAGCAAATCGGCTGTCCTGCTTGCACATCTGCGTGATGAAGATGCCAAAAGCATAGGTCGCATACCTAAAAATCTTCTGGCTTCGGACGCAAGCCTGAAATCAGAGATTTATTTTTATAACAAGCAGGTGCATGACGAAAAACTGGCCGTCAAACCTGACGAAACAAAAATAAAATTATGGAACAGCCGTATTTTCGATCTGAGTCGAAAACAGGATGAACTCATTAAATCCATCGAAAAAAACTACCCGGTTTACTATAACCTGAAATTTGATAATTCGGTGATCTCTATAGGCCATGTACAAAAAAAGCTATCTGCCAGCCAGTCCCTCATCGAATATACAATGACGGATTCCGTTTTGTACTCGTTTGCAGTAAGTTCCGGCAAGCAACAACTTGCAATAACCAAGATTGATACTGCTTTCAGAAATGACTTACAACGTCTAAGGCAAATACTGAGTGGGCAGGAATTCAATAATTATTCAGGTTCTGATTTCAGGACTTTTATACATGCATCGCATGATTTGTATAGTAAATTGTTGTTGCCACTGAAATCTGTGATCAAAGGAAAAGAACTGATCATCATCCCCGATGGGGAACTCGGGTACCTTTCGTTTGATGTATTGCTCACTTCCCTGCCTGACAGCACTAAACCACATTATAAAAATCTGCCGTACCTCATCAGGGAATCTGCCATTAGCTATGCCCCTTCTGCAACCACATTTTTCGACGAATTAAACCTGAAAAACGGCGAAAACAATGGCCGGATACTGGCCCTTGCCCCGGATTACGGGAATAAAAATACAGTACTTGATCAAAAAGACGAAAACGGGAATTTGTTGCGCAAGGTGTTAATAAATCTCACCAGTGCCCAGGAAGAAATCAGAACTCTGGAGAAATATTTCAATGTTAAGCCCTTTATTGGCGAAGAGGCCACCGAAACAGCATTTAAACAAAATGCAAGCGGATACAGGATATTGCATTTGGCCATGCACACCCTCATCAATAATGAGAATCCCCTTTATTCGAAACTCATTTTCTTTAAACCAAAAGGCGATACGGCCGAGGATGGAATGCTCAATGCTTCAGAGCTGATAAACATGCAGTTACATGCTGATATGGCGGTGTTAAGCGCATGTAATACCGGGGCAGGAAAAATGAGTAAGGGTGAAGGAATCATGAGCCTTTCGCGCGATTTCTTTTATGCCGGGGTCCCCGGAATTATCATGACCTCATGGGCTGTTGAAGACCGGTCAGGGGTAAAACTTATGGAATTCTTTTACAAATACCTTGCCCAGGGCAAACCCCGCCATGAAGCCTTACGGCTGGCAAAGATAGAATACCTCGACAATTGTGATAAACTCACTTCCCATCCGCATTATTGGGCCTCGTATATGAATGTAGGCGACATAAGTCCACTCGAAGGGTTCGGTAGAAAGGCCAGTCCATTTTTCATATATGGAGTGACGGCATTCCTGTTTTTCAGCGCCTTGATTCTGCTGTGGTATCTGCATGTAAAGCAACAAAGCAAAAAGACTGGGAGTAAAGCATAGCCCGATTTTACTTATTTTTGCAGAAAAAAAATTGATTTCTCCTGCAAATTTCGAAGAAAAAACTGGTTTTGATATCATCAGGCGGATGCTTGCCGGATATTGCCAGGGTGAGAATGGTAAAACACGTATCAGTAACATTAATTTCAGCAACAATCCGGATATCCTGGATCATGAACTGAACCTGACCGAAGAATTCCGCACCCTTATACTTACAGTGTTCGGTTACCCCTCATCCGAATATTTCGAACTCGATGAGGACCTGAATTATATACTCATTCCCGGGACCTTCCTTTCAACCAAATTACTCATTTTACTGCGCATCTCCTATTCCGCTTACAGTAACTGCATAGCTTTTATTTCAGATACATCTGCAAACAGCTTTCCGCGACTCCATAAACTCATTGAAGGACATCCTGTCCAATCCGGTATCATCTCCGGAATTAACCGCGTACTTGATAATGAAGGCAATATTCGCGACAATGCCTCTCCCGAACTGCTTTCGATCAGGAAAGATCTTTCCAGGATGATTCATTCGATCGATAAAAAGATTGCCCAGGCGCTTACCCAGGCCAAACTGGACAAACTTGTCCCGGCCGATACCGAGATAGCAATCCGGGAAGGACATGCCGTAATCCCTGTTCATGCATCGAATAAACGAAAAATAAGCGGAGTAATAATAGACGAGTCAGCCACAGGCCAGACATCATTTATTGAACCCACCGAGGTTTTCGAACTCCGGAACAGCATTAGGGAACTTGAACTGGCCGAGAAACGTGAAATCGTAAGAATCCTTATTGCACTTGCTGATGAATTGCGGCCCTATATCCCTTTAATGAACGAGTCGCTTGATTTTCTAGGCCGTCTCGATTTTCTCCGGGCCAAGGCCTTGCTGGCAATCGAAACCGGGTCGATGAAACCAATACTCCGCGACCAGCAATCCTTTACATGGATTCAGGCGCGCCATCCGCTGCTGATGCTATCGCTGAGAAAACAAAAACGCGAGATAATACCATCTACCATTTCGCTCGATGAAAACAACCGTATACTGATTATATCCGGGCCTAATGCAGGTGGGAAATCGGTACTGCTTAAAACAGTGGGCTTGCTCCAATATATGCTGCAATGTGGTTTGCTAATTCCCGTGCTCGACACCTCCGAAGTCGGAATTTTCGATCACCTGTTTATTGATATAGGCGATCAGCAATCGATTGAAAATGATCTGAGTACATACAGCAGCCATTTACTTAACATTAAAAATCTCCTGGATATTGCAAACCATTCCACTCTATTCCTTATTGATGAATTTGGTGCGGGTACTGAGCCACAATCGGGCGGGGCTATAGCCGAAGCCGTGCTCGAAACCCTGAATGAAAAAAAAGCCTTTGGCGTTGTGACAACGCACTATGCCAACCTGAAGCTCCTGGCCTCCAATCACTCCGGTTTTTTGAATGGAGCCATGCTTTACGACACCAGGCATATGAAGCCTCTTTTCGTACTAAAAACAGGGAGGCCCGGCAGCTCATTTGCATTCGAAATTGCATTAAACATCTCCTTCCCGAAAGAAGTACTGGATAAGGCAGGTGAAAAAGTCGGGCATGCTAAACTCGACTTTGACAAGCAAATGCAGGACCTGGAAGCGGAGAAACTCGAACTGGGTATGAAGGAAAAGCAACTTCAGCAGGCTGATGATATGCTGAGTGGCCT
>JBAXXB010000257.1:0-7030 GCA_037128115.1 Bacteroidota bacterium | reverse complement strand
GTAGGTAAAAGGAATACAGCCCATATTTGTACAGTGTCCTGCGCTGCAGCCGGTTATAAAGAGGTTTGTGTTTTTTAATCTCGTCCGATTCGAGTAACAATGCGATCAGTTCGCTGCCGGTTTCCTCAAAGCTGATGCTGGCCGTATTCGTCCGCATTTCGATAGCTTTCGGTGTGCTGCTGTTCTGAAAATGAGATAAGATCCTGGCATGAATGTTTTTACTTTTCCCTATATAGTGTAATTGGCCATTTTCGTCGTGAAGGTAATACACACCTGCAGTTGAAGGTAGCTTGCTGAAAACGGAGCGATCCAGTGCCGGATGCATACCGTCGGTCGGGATCTGGTTAAGGGTTGGATCGACGCTGAGCAGTCGTTCGAAGAGCTTAACGGTGGCAAGTGCATCACCTGCAGCGCGGTGGCGCGAAGTAATCTGTATACCAAGGCTGTTGCACAGGTTACCCAGGCTGTACGAACGGAATCCCGGAAGGAGTTTCCGCGACATTTTCACCGTGCATAAAACCGGTTTTTTGTATTTATAACCCAGGTTGAGGAATTCCTGCTTCACAAAGCTGTAGTCGAATGCGGCATTATGGGCCACAAAGGTGCAGCCTTCGGTAATTTCGACTATATCACGGGCTACCTCATAAAATTTCGGTGCGTTGACAAGCATTTCGTCGCTTATGCCGGTCAGCCGGGCTACAAAGGGAGGAACCTTGCATTCGGGATTGACAAGTGTTGAATATTCTTTAACAATTTGTTTTCCGTCGTGGACAAAGATGGCAATTTCCGTAATCCGTTCCCGGCTGGCGTTGCCCCCGGTGGTTTCAATATCAATAATTGCGTACACTATGCTGCATTGTAAACATCAAAGATACTTATCAAATCCTTTCGATCCCGGATTATTTTTTATTTCCGGGTATTCAGGCAGCCCGGGCCCGGGTGTAAAGGAAATCGGATCATGAGAGTGGCATTAAGCAGCTATACTGTTTCCCTGTAACTGGCATACTACCGGGAACGATGCATGAAAAGCGCATAAATTTTTATAAGAATTTGACTTATTTAGGATTGTAGCAATGGAAGCAAAGGCACGAAGATGGAATTTTAAATGCAAAACAGCTGAAATCAGTGGTGAACAGAGTTCCTGAAAGGCGTTTCCAGGTACTGAATAATCCTAATAATCAACTAAATATAATAAAGGAATCTAAACAGGTATTGCATAAACCAAAAAATTCATACCTTTGCCGTTCTTCTCAAAAAATACTGATCATGGCACATGAGGTTAAAATCTTTTCAGGTAGGGCTACGCGCTACCTTGCCGAGAACATTGCTCTCAGCTTTGGAACCAAGCTTGGCGAAGTCCAGGTGACTGTTTTCAGTGACGGGGAATTTACCCTATCCTTTGAAGAAAACCTGCGCGGAAATGATGTTTACATTGTTCAGTCCACTTTTCCGCCTACTGAAAACCTGATGGAGCTTTTGCTCCTGGTTGATGCGGCTAAAAGAGCTTCGGCCAGGCAAATCACGGCTGTGATCCCTTATTTCGGCTTCGCCCGCCAGGATCGCAAGGACAAACCACGCGTACCCATTTCGGCCAAACTGATTGCAAACCTGCTGACCGCAGCGGGCGTGCAACGCCTGATTACAATCGATCTGCATGCCGACCAGATACAGGGATTTTTCGATGTTCCTGTCGACCATTTGTATGCTTCCTCAATTTTTATACCCTATATCAAAAAGCTGAATTTGCCTAACCTGGTATTTGCGTCGCCTGATACGGGAGGTACCCGCAGGGCTGCTTCCTATGCCAAAGCGCTGGACACCGGTTTTGTGATTTGCTATAAACAGCGTTCAAAAGCCAATAAGGTGGACTCCATGTCGCTGATAGGGGATGTTAAAGGCAAGGATGTGGTATTGCTCGACGATATCATTGATACGGGCGGTACCATCACCAAAGCTGCACAGGTTATGATGGACAACGGTGCAGCCAGTGTACGCGGTTTCTGTACACATCCAATCTTATCGGGCGAAGCCTTCGATCGTATTGTCGATTCGGCTTTCACCGAAGTAATTGTAAGCGACACTATTCCTTTGAAGCAGGTAAGCCCAAAGATAACAGTGCTCAGTACAGCCTCCCTGTTGGCTGATGTCATCAAGAGGGCGCACAATTACGAATCAATTTCGTCTCTTTTCAATATCAAACAATAACAACTAAAAATCAATCTACATGAAAACAGTATCTATGAGCGGTTCGCTTCGCGCGAACGTAGGGAAAAAAGATGCTAAAATGAACCGGGCCAGTGGCAAGGTACCATGCGTAATCTACGGTGGTAAAGAAGAACTTCATTTTACTCTAGAAGGGAAAGTCCTGGACACCATCATTTTCACCCCTTACACCTTCCTTATTGACCTCAACATCGAAGGCAGGAAATTTATGACAACCTTACAGGATGTTCAGTATCACCCGGTTACGGGCAATACTTTACATGCCGATTTCCTCCAGGTAACACCCGGGAAACCGATCATTGTAAGCCTTCCAATCCGTGTTGAAGGTAATTCACCCGGAGTTTTACGCGGGGGTAAACTTGTCAAGAAATTCCGTAAACTGAAAGTTAAAGGTTTGTCCGAATATATGCCGGAAGAAATCGTTATCAACATCTCCGAAATGGAAATTGAAGATAGCCTCAGGATAAGCGATATTAAGATTCCTAATATCGAAATTCTTGAAGTAATGGGCAACCTGGTAATACAGGTGGCATCAACACGTGCTGTTGAACCAGTTACTCCAGGCGGAAAATAGTCCTGTTTTTCAATGCATTCTGAAAAGGTACAAGGTTCTGAACTTTGTACCTTTTTTACGTTTTAGGCGAAACGGTTTGCAAATAGCGCTCAAAAGCTTTATCCCAAACTTTTTTTTCCAAAGACTGAAAGTCTTTACCAGGGAAGGATCTCCCGATAATTTCCCGCAATTCGGCTACATTCTTTACTATCCCAAGGGCGATGGCCTGCACCAGGATATTCCCGGCAACACCTGCTTCAGCGGCAGCCGTTTTTACTATTACAGCGCAACTATCGGCCGTAAATTGGCACAGCAATTCATTTTCTATGCCCTCGCCGGTAATGTAGATAGTTCCCGGTTTACATCCGCTTAAGTCCTCAATCTGCCCGGCAACAACCCTGAATTTAAAGGCAAGTCCTTCGAGAATGGTACGGATGATTTCCCCCTGGGTTTGGGGTATATCCTGCCCTGTTGATTCACAGTAAGCAGCAATGGCAGCAGGCAGATTTTCCGCATCTGCAAAGGAGGCGTGATCCGTATCAATAAAGGCTGTAAATGGTTTGGATGCAGTTGCCAGTGTAGTCAGTTCTTCCGGGGTGTAACTGTTTTCAGTCCAGGCGTCGCGACATTGCTGTAATAAGGAGAAACCAACCAGGTTCCTGTGAAGGTGGAACATATGCCCGGCACCACCCGCATTGGTAAAGTTAAGCTGCATCGACTTTTTGGTGATGATGGCGGTAGCCGACTCGAAACCCATTTTTATCGAATCGCCGATGCTGATATACGCCCAATTATTACCCGTAGCCGGAATGGAAGATACTGCAGAAGCAATAGCATCGGAAGCAACGGCAACCACAGGTATCCTGGCCATACCCGTTGCATAGGAAATATTATTAGTAAGGCTTCCGATAATACTGCCTGGTTCGGCAATACGAGGCATTATGGCTACGGGCAGTGACAGTATCCTTAAAACATCGCGGTCCCAAAGCCTTTTCACAGGGTTGTAGAGTTGCGAAGTTGCGGCTATGCTGAACTCGGTTTGAAGAACGCTGGTAAGCAGGTAGTTGAAAATATCGGGTAAAAAAAGAAAGTGTTTTGCTTTTTTAAGCGACTCGAAAGCGCTGCGCTTTATGTCTAAGACCTGGAGCAAGGTGTTACCGTCAGCCAGTTGTACTCCAGTTTGTCCAAAGATTTTATCAGCCGCCATCAGGGCCGTTAATGCTTCGGCTAATTCCGCGGTATCCCCTTCGAAGCGGAACAAGGGTTTAGTGGAACTGCCATCTTCGAACAGAAGCGAAAAACCCATCCCACTTGTAGTTATTCCAATGCTTTCAACAGGAATGTCGCTGTCGGCAACCTGGGCGAGGCATTTTTTTATTTCAGCGAAAATCAAATCAATGTCCCAGTAACTTTGGCCATCAACTACAAGAGGAACGTTGGCAAAGCTATGTATTTCCCTCAGGTTCAGGTTACCGTCAGTGAGTTCGCCAAGCAGGGTACGAACACTGTCGTTTCCAAGGGATATGGCCAGGAATGTGTTTTTCATAAATCGGGAATATATAATGTGCCGGATGCTAAGTGGATGGCATTTCCCGGAATAAATGTATAAAAAAAGGGAACTTACGTCCCCTTTATCTTTACGCTTTGATCTTCAGCCGGACGAGTTCGCCGATTTTCTCAACCGGGATCCTTTCCTGTAGCATGGTGTCGCGATCGCGTATGGTAACGGTATTATCTTCGAGTGTCTGGTGGTCGACCGTGATGCAGTAGGGTGTTCCTATAGCGTCGTGGCGGCGGTAGCGTTTACCTATAGAGTCTTTTTCTTCGTACTGGCACATGAAGTCGTACTTGAGGGTATCCATGATCTCGCGTGCTTTTTCGGGAAGCCCGTCCTTTGCCACGAGAGGTAGAACGGCGCATTTTACAGGCGCCAGCATGGCAGGCAAACGAAGCACAACGCGCTCCGAACCATCCTCCAGTTTTTCCTCTGTATACGCATAGCTAAGGACTGCCAGGAAGGTACGGTCGAGGCCGATGGAGGTTTCGATTACATAGGGAACATAGTTCTCGTTGAGTTCGGGATCGAAATACTGGATTTTCTTCCCGGAATATTCCTGGTGTGCTTTCAGGTCGAAATCGGTGCGGGAGTGTATTCCTTCCAGTTCCTTAAAACCGATAGGGAATTCGAATTCAATATCAATGGCGGCATTGGCATAATGAGCCAGTTTTTCGTGGGGATGCCAGCGGTATTTGGCTGCGGGAATGCCAAGCGAATGATGCCATTTGATGCGTTCGGCCTTCCAGTATTCGAACCATTCGAGTTCGGTGCCGGGACGCACAAAGAACTGCATTTCCATCTGTTCGAATTCGCGCATGCGGAAGATAAACTGCCGGGCTACAATTTCGTTGCGGAAGGCTTTGCCGGTTTGGGCTATGCCGAAGGGGATTTTCATCCTGCCGGTCTTCTGAACGTTGAGGTAATTGACAAAAATACCCTGGGCCGTTTCGGGACGAAGGTAGATCAGGTTCGACTCGTCGCTTACCGAACCCATGGAGGTGCTAAACATGAGGTTGAACTGGCGTACATCGGTCCAGTTGCGGCTTCCCGACACAGGGCAAACGATTTCGAGTTCTTCGATCAGTTTTTTAACGTCGGCCAGGTCGCCCTGTTCCATAGCACCATAAAACCTTTTGGTTGTGGTGTCGATTTTTGCCTGGTATTCCAAGACCCTTGCATTGGTTGCCAGAAATTGATCCTTATCGAAGGTATCGCCAAAGCGTTTAGCCGCTTTTTCAACTTCTTTATCAATCTTATCCTGCCATTTAGCCATCTGGTCTTCGACCAGCACATCGGCACGGTAGCGCTTTTTTGAGTCGCGGTTATCGATAAGCGGGTCGCTGAAAGCATCAATATGGCCTGATGCTTTCCAGGTGGTGGGGTGCATAAAAATGGCGGCATCAAGGCCCACAATGTTCTCGTGATGCTGAACCATGCATTTCCACCAGTATTGCCGGATATTGTTCTTCAACTCGACCCCGTTCTGGCCGTAATCGTATACGGCACTAAGGCCATCGTATATTTCACTTGAAGGGAATACGAACCCATACTCTTTGGAATGGGATATGATTTTTTTGAAAATTTCTTCGTTTTGTGCCATGGGGCAAAGGTAGCCAAAAATAATATAATGACAAAGAGCCAGGGAGAAGGGGCGAGGTATAAGATGGACAGCAATAGAGTAGGAATTTCGGGAAAGATTAGGATTTTTTTCGTTTATTAAATATAGTCTCTGAAGCCCTCCCTGGCTTCGACTCATCCTGATAAGGAGGGAATAATATGTGATAAATCAACAGATTGTTGTTTTGATTATAGTAATCGGCTTCACCTGAAATCGGGAGAGGTGCCGACAGTGGGAAGGGTATTATATTTTCATCATTCACCAGTTTTTTTGATTCACAATAGCAAATACTATTACTATCGAAACACGATTAATGGGAACAGGAACAGGTTGCACTTATAGCCTCTTTGCAGGTAGGCCGCATTCTGAAAAAGGCAGATCCTTGTTAATTCGAAAAAGCCGTACTTTTACCCCATGATAGCTATTGATAAGACCCTGATTTCCGGCGAACTTGGAAGCATACGTTTTGCCTGCGACCTTTCGGCCTGCAAAGGGCAATGTTGCGTGGACGGTGATGCGGGTGCCCCACTCGACGAAGAAGAAATCGGAATACTGGAAGATTGCCTGGATGAAATAAAGCCGTACATGACCCCCGATGGGGTTGAGCAGGTTGAAATGGCCGGTGTTTTCGATTATGATATGTTCGGGCATTTTGTTACTCCCCTGGTGAACGGGCGCGAATGTGCCTTTGTGTATCACGACAAAGGAATTGCTCTTTGCGCTATCGAAAAAGCATATAAGGAAGGTAGAATTCCTTTCTTAAAGCCTATATCCTGCCATTTATACCCTGTGCGCCTGAGTAAATACAATGATTTTGATGCCGTGAATTATAATGAATGGGATATCTGCAAACCGGCTTTGCTGAATGGCAAAAAGAACGACATACCCCTTTACCTGTTCCTGAAGGATTCACTGATCAGGAAATACGGTGAGGAATGGTACCAGGAATTATCTGAATCCTTCGCGCCCGTCAAAGAAAAAGAATAGCTTTTTCGAACAAACAATTTGATGCTTCCTTAAAAAAAACAAAAAAGCCGGATTTCTCCGGCTTTTTTGATGAAGGTGTGATGGTTTACGA
>JBAXXB010000256.1:0-7062 GCA_037128115.1 Bacteroidota bacterium | reverse complement strand
CTGTTCAGGGACCGGTGATTTCTCCACTTCGCGTTCGAGTAAAGTCTCGATGGCGCCAAAACGTTGCTGGTCGCGTTCGTTGATGAAGGTTACTGCGGTTCCTTCGGCCGAAGCACGGACCGTCCGCCCTATGCGGTGAATATAATCTTCGGCATCGTGGGGTACATCGTAATTGATCACCATATCAATATCTTCGATGTCAATACCCCTGGAAACGATATCGGTAGCCACAAGCACAGGTATATCGCCACTTTTAAAACGTATGATTACATTTTCCCGTGCTGCCTGCTCGAGGGTGGAGGAAATTTCTTCGGCTTTGATCCCGGTTTTTTTCAGTTCGTGGTAAAGTTGCCGGGTCTTTTCTTTGGTGGAGCAGAAAATCAGGACGCGCTTCATAACCGTTTGCTTCAAAAGCATTTTTATAAGCGGTATTTTCTGTGTATCGTAAACCACATAAGCTTTTTGAACGATTTTTTCGGCAGGTTTCGACATGGCAATATTAATCTCGACCGGGTTGTTCAGGATCTGTTTTACCAGGTATCTTATTTTGGACGGCATGGTAGCCGAAAACATCAGGTTTTGTCTTTGCTTCGGCAAGTAGGATATGATTTTTAGTATATCTTCATTAAAGCCCATATCGAGCATCCTGTCGGCTTCGTCAAGGATCAGGAATTTGAGTTCAGGGAATTTGATATATCCCATGTTCATATGCGCCATCAGGCGGCCGGGCGTACATACAATCAGGTCTGCTCCTTCGGTGAGTGCCTGTTTCTCGCGCGAAAACACAGTCCCGTCAGTTCCTCCGTAAATGGCGATAGAACTCACCTTGGTATAATACGAAAACCCTTCCATCTGCTGATCAATCTGCAGTGCAAGTTCACGCGTAGGCACTATTACCATGGCCTTTACCTGGTTGTCGTGGGGCATCGCGAGAAGTTTCTCAATAACCGGAAGTAAAAAGGCCGCTGTTTTGCCGGTCCCGGTCTGGGCCGAAGCAATAATGTCCCGGCCTTCGAGTATGACCGGTATGGCCAGCTCCTGGACGGGTGTTGCGTTTTCGTATCCTATTGCTTCTATTCCCTCCATGAGTGTCGGGCTGAAGCCAAATGCTGAAAAGTTCAATGTCTTGGTATTTTGATTGTTAAAGTGCTAGGGTGAAAGGTGAGGTATCAGGCTTACTGCCGGGTAGTATCGCCAGGGAAATACACTGCGATTTGTTTATTCGGCTAGCTTTATTTAAGCCGCTTACACCCATCAGTTTGTTTTTCGAGCCGAAATTACTCAAAATTGCCGGATAATCTGCAAAACCTGCCTGGAATAAGCACCGCCAAATAAGTTGACATGAACCAGTAAGGGGTAGAGATTGAAGATATCGATGCGTTTTTGCCAGTCTTTTTCCATTGGCCAGGCATGATTATACGCCTGGTAAAATTCCGGCTTAAACCCGCCGAAAAGCTGTGTCATGGAAATATCGGATTCTCTGTGGCCATAATAAACGGCCGGATCGACCAGGCATGGGGAACCGTTTTCTGAAACCAGATAATTCCCGCTCCAGAGATCACCATGGATAAGGGCCGGCTTTTCGGCAGGGATAACATTGTGCAACTGCCTGAAAAGGGAATCAAAATAAACGGTATCACTTCTGCTGAACGCGCCTTTGTTCCGGGCAATTGCCAGTTGCGGCTCTATTCTTTGCGAAATATAAAAACCGTAAAAGTCAGTATCAGTCTTATTGGTTTGAACCAGGGATCCTATATAATTGTCATGCTCCAGGCCAAAATATAGTGCAGTATTACGATGTAATTCAGCTAATTGAGTGCCGAAAGTAACCCAGAATCCTGCCGGCATATTTCCACTTTCAATAAAGTGAAGCAGTAAAAAGGCATAATTCTCAGTCGCTCCTGTTGTTGTAACCCCTGGAACAAAAATCGTATTTGTGTCACCTAGTATTTTTAGCCCGGCAGCTTCCTTTTCGAACATTCCGGGAAATAAAGCAGCCCGGTTGTACTTGAGGAAAAAGTGGCCGGCATTGGTCTTCAGGGCATAGGTTTCGTTGATGCATCCACCTCCATGGGGCTGGCTTTCCTTAATTTTCACCGGGTAACGCGATAGGGTGGTGAGTGCTGCTTCAACTGAATTGTGAAGTTCTTCAGGAAGCATGATCTGGTCGTATAGGAAATGAGAATGAAACAATCATTTTGCTAAAATGCATAATGATGGGGAAAATTATGGTGAACGTAAACAATAGAAATGCTCTATAGTTCGGGACCCGCGACCGGAAGTGACTGAGTAATTCTGACTGTCGGAAAGGTATATTAAGTAAGGATTTAATTTACGGTATCAACCTGCGGTTTACGGCTTATAACCTGGTCGAATACTGAAACTAATAGAATGGCTACCGATACGGGAACAAAGTAAGCGTATTTACCCAGTGAGCCTATTTTACCAAACATCTGACCAATCCAGACAACCCCATCGGTGAGCAGGTTGCCGGCCATTTGTGCGGCGGAGGTACCGGCGACCTGAAAATCAAAATCGAAGACAGTCCATGCCGGGAAGATGAGCATGAGTATTGCGATACCGGCAGCTATGGCGAGTATGCCATACTGGTAGGTGATCATCCATTTCTTAACGGGTTCGGGTTGAACGAGCAGGCGATCCATGATGCGTGCGGTAAACCCTTCCGACGGCTTATCAAGCCGTGTACGGCTTACTATGCGGCGGATGGCTTCATCGTGGCTGTTATTATCGGTTGTCATGGTTCTCAGTTATTTCAAGGTTCAAAGATACAATTATTATACCACTGTTTCGTATTTCATCTTTGTCTGCAATTCTTCATAGAGCTTCTTACGTATACGGAACAGTTTAACTTTCACGTTCGATATGCTCAGCCGTGTAATCTGGCTGATGTCGTCGATGGTATTTTCTTTAAGGTAAAAGAGCGTAACAATGGCACTTTCATCCGGAGGAAGTTTATTTATGGCTTCATGAACAAGTTTCGACTGAAGTTCAGAATCCAGTATGTCAAGGTTTTCAAAAATCTCATCTTCCGTTGTGTCGCTTACCACTCTTTCGTCGAGTTGGGTCATATCCTGCTTTTTACGGCGTGTATGCGAGATAGCTGAATTATAAACTATACGGTACAACCAGGTACTGAATTTCGAATCACCCTTAAAGGACCGCAGCGATTGATAGGCTTTAACAAAGGAATCCTGGGCGATTTCTTCGGCATCTTCGCGGCTGCGGACTATTTTATTGGCAATGGAGAACGCCATATCACTGTGTCTTTCAACTAAATAAGCGAATGCCGCGGTGTTTCCCGCAAGCACCCTCTGCACGTGAAAAATATCGTCCTGTTCTTTCATGTGGTACTATGACGCAGCATGCTGTTAAAGGTTACACCTGGTTTTCAAAGGATATGGCAGCGGTAGGAGGTTTTCCGGGAGACATGGATTCGGGCAATGTATAGGTAAGCGTGAGGCATTGTTGAACTATGTATACAAATATTCCGGCTTTGTTCAACTGGCATCCTACAGATAATCAGTTCCCTTCATTAGTAAAGTAAAAATACAACATTTTTTATTTCAATTTGTAACCTGTTTCATATTGTTTCGTCATACTGTGCAGTGAACAAAATTTGAAACCCTTAAAACACTTATACCATGAATGAAGGATTATGGATTCCGATAGCATTTTTTGCAATGATACTGGGCATAGTATACATGTCGTACCGCAAAAAGGAAAGGATGGCTCTGATACAATTCGGCCGTGATACCTCAATACTCAAAGAAGATGGCCGCTGCTATTCTTCACTTAAATGGGGCCTCCTGCTTTTCGGAGTGGGTCTCGGTTTACTGATTGCCGAATTCATGGTTAAATACCAGGTCATGTCGCCCGAGGCTGCCTATTTCTCCATGGCTTCCATTTTCGGGGGGATGGCATTGATTATGGATTTCTTCATTGAGAAATACCGTAAAGACCATGATTCCGAAGCTACTAAGCCTGAATAATAAAAATTGTGGTTGATTTTTAAGCCTTTCGGGATTCATTTTCCGGGGGGCTTTTTTGTTTCTGCTCAATCAGTCCGATAATTTAATAATTCAGTAAGAACTCCCAGTAACAAATAAAATCCGGTGCCGGTTAAATTTGAGTTGGGGGCACCCGGAAAGACAATAAAAAGAGACGCGAATGAGGGAAATATCCCCGGGAAATGAAAGTTTAATGCAGGATTCTCCCACTTCAGGCTATGTTCTTTGACTCCCGCCTTGATCATATTTTTAGCGCTGATCCTGTAAACGCCTACTTCGGCACTATACTTTCCGGCCCTTCCATTCATATTTTCCGAAATTACCTGCAATTCCGATAAAAGTGGTGTAAACCGAATTAAGTAATTCCATAAGCGGGAATAGCCACATCAGGTACATAGTCCGCTGGAAACGGCTGAATCCAAGCATCAGTGGAAAATCAATCATCATTTTCAACAGGTATATAACCAGGAAAAGCGAGAAAAAGTCCTGATGAAATGGTACGGCAAGAGCCAGGCCAAGCAGCCATGCATTTGTAAGGAAAACGGTGATGGAAGCTGCTAGCAGTATTGGATCGGTATAACCCCTGCTCTTTGAAACCCAGCGCATTCGCTGCTGAATAAACGAATTTATGCCGGCAGCAGCAGGAGTATATACAATGGCTTCAGCCGAGCGCAAAAAACGGATTGCCCTGGCTCCGAATTTCTCTTTTATACTCATCATCAGGAACATATCGTCACCCGAAGGGTATTGCATATTTCCTGTAAAGCCACCGCAAGAGTCGTATGCCTGGCGCGTAAAGGCAATATTTGCCCCGTTGGCAAGTATTGGAATTCCGGCGTTGCAGGATCCGGCAGCAGACGAAATCAGGCTTGTAAATTCCATTGTCTGAAGTTTGGCGAAAAACCCTCCATCCCCCTGCATGTGCACCGGCCCGAGTATCATATGAGGTTTATACTGCCGGTAAAACTCAGAGATTGCCGATACCCAGGATACCCCGGCAGTGCAGTCTGCGTCAGTAACCAATATCAGTTCACCGGAGGATGCCTGTATACCCCTGCTTAAAGCGGCTTTTTTACCCGATGGGTCCGACCCGGTCAACGCAATCAGATTCACGCTATGTTCATTCCCTTGCCGCAGGATGATTTCCTCAGCCAGGTGCAAGGTGTTATCCGTTGAATGATCATCCACAATAATAATTTCGAAAAGTGCGGAAGGATAATCCTGTAAAAGAAGGCTGTTCAGCAACTTGCTGATATTTTGCTCCTCGTTGCGGGCCGCAACAACCAGGCTCACCTTAACTTCGGGGCCTGACCCGGGAATTTTAAAAACTTTCAATCGCCACCACCCAATAGTTATAGCCGAGATAAGTATGGCATAAGCCAGAAGTAGGAGTATCGTGATGACCGGGACTATCATCGTCTGAAAAATTTAAGCCTGAATACAACCAACACACCTGCCAATGAAGGAACCGCAATGTTCAACAGCCAGATCAGCGTGGAAGCGGAAACCACAGCAAGGGTGGTGTTATCATTAAATCCACCGGCTCCGGCCAGCATGCCGAACAGAAAAACAGCCACGGACCCTCGTACGCCTATTTCAGTGACCGCAACCGTTGGTATTACTACCAGTATAAGGTAGATAACAGGGATTACAAGCATACACTGCAACATGGTGAAATTCAGACCCATCATGCGGATAGCAAGGTAAAACTGGGTTGAGAAAACAAAGTAACGTGCGGTGCTCAGCAATAAGGTTTTTAGTAAAAGACTTTTAGGGCAACCTGCAAAGGCATCGATACTGTTTTTAATTTTTTCGGAATACCGGGCAGGAATAAGGATGGAAATGCGGTGCAGGACAGGGATATTGAAAAACAGAAAAAGTAGTACAACAGAAAAGGTTACCAGACTGAAAGAAAACCCCGTGACCAGCCAGGAACTGTCAAACATCAGGGATGTAAGGTAGAGTGGAGCAAAGAAAACATAGGCTGCAGTACCCAGTACTATAGTGACCAACAACTGGCTGAAGCTTCCTACCAGGGTAAGGAGTATGGCTTTGAGCGGATCTGTTTTCTTAAGGATAAAAACCCGGCCGACAAATTCCCCAACCCGGTTTGGGGTAAAAACGCTCACGGCCAGTCCGCCCAGGACGGCCTGGTAAGCTTTTCCAAAACTGATATGTTCCGACTGGCTGATAAGCCATTTCCATTTCAGGGATTCTATACCCCAGTTTACCAACATGAGCAATACCAGTACTATAGATATGAATATCATGTCCTTACCGCTGAGAACTGAACTTATAAACGTGTCGACCTGGCCAGTCGGAAGCATGTAGACACGGTACACTATATACGAAAGGGCCAGGGTGGCAATCATCATCCGCGTGGAGATATCCAGTGTTTTTCGTATTTTTGGTGTCAGAATCACAGTGAGATTTGGGGTTTAGGGGGTTGGGTGCAGGAAACCGGAAACCAATATCCGGAACTTTCTTTACGGGCTTTGATTTAATAATTGTTCACAAATCTACTTCTTTTGGCAAGCGAGCGTATCATACTAGGCATAGACCCCGGGACCAATATCATGGGGTTCGGATTAATTTTGGATAAAGGTAAGAAAATTGAACTGATTGCGCTTGATGTGATTAAACTCGACCACCTGGATACGCATCCGCTTAAGCTGAAGAGCATTTTCGAAAAAGTTCTTGGACTTATTGATAATTACCACCCGGATGAGGTAGCCCTCGAAGCACCGTTTTTCGGGAAAAATGTGCAGAGCATGCTCAAGCTAGGCCGTGCCCAGGGTGTAGCGATGGCAGCAGCCCTATATAGGGATATACCCATTTTTGAGTATTCGCCCCGTAAAGTAAAGCAATCCATTACCGGGCACGGAAATGCATCCAAAGAACAGGTTTCGGCCATGATAAACCGACTGGTAGTTATTGCCGAACAACCCAAGTACTTCGATGCCACCGATGCTGTTGCAGTGGCTTGTTGTCATTATTTCCAGCGAACCGCCGAAGGACCAGCCACGACGTATAC
>JBAXXB010000255.1:0-7069 GCA_037128115.1 Bacteroidota bacterium | reverse complement strand
TGAACCTTTGAACTCTTGAACGCCGCAGGCATTGAACTCTTTAAACCCCTGTAACACTGTAACACTGTAACACTGTAACACTAAAATATTTAACTGATTAAACTAAAACCATGGCCCTAAAAGATCCCGGCGAATCCCGTTGGTATGCAGCTTATACGAAATCGAGAACTGAAAAAAAAATTCTAGCCAGGCTTACCGACGGAGGTTTCGAAGCCTATCTGCCTATACAGCGAAAGAGGCACCAATGGAGCGACCGACTCAAATGGGTCGAAGAACCTCTGATTCGGTCCTATATTTTCATTCGGGTTAATGAGTCGGAATACTATAACGCTATCAATGTACCCGGGCTGGTTTGCTATGTGACTTTCGAAGGGAAAGCAGCACCTATTCCTGACAAACAGATCGAAATACTAAAAATGCTGCTCCACCAGGGGGCTGAAATGGAAGTCAGCAACGAACGTTTCGAAGCAGGACAGAAAATAATTGTCGTCTCTGGAACCCTGGTAGGCATGCAGGGCGAAATGGTCGAATACCGGGGAAAGAAAAAAGTACTCGTCCGCCTGGGAACTACCGGCACCAATATCCTGGTAACTGTTAGCCTCGATTTAATCGAAAAGGATTAGTCCTGTCTAAAACCAGAAAAACACTTAAGTAATTTATGCTGAGAATAAGGTAAAGGTAAGGCCTTTCCCTTAACCTTAACCTCAACCTTAACCTCAACCTCAACCTTAACCTTAACCTCAACCTCAACCTTGACTTTGGCCCTTTAAATTACTCCTGGCACTCCCGCAAAGCAAATCCTGGTCAACGGTAAAGAGCCCCCTCGTAAATAATGCTTTCCGAAATATTTAACTTTTTTCAATAATCAATTAAATAGCGAACAATATATAGAGTAACTTTGTTACTCAATGCACCTATTCGTCAGGCTCCACTTGCTCCATTTACTACCCGGTTTGTCCTCTTCAGTTTTTAATAACCCATTTAAGTTATACCGTATAGAGTAATGCTGGATTCGCTTATCACCTCAAAAACCCGTATAAAACTACTTACCAGGCTTTTCCTGAACAGCAACTCTTTTGGGCACCTGCGTGGCCTGCAGGCTGAATTCCACGAAAGCAGCAATGCCATACGCATCGAGTTAAACCGGTTTGAAAAAGCCGGGCTATTAACCTCGCATACCGAAGCCAACCGAAAGGTATATGCCGCCAATACGTCCCATCCTCTTTTTCCGGAAATAAACAGTTTGTTGCGCAAAAACCTGGGATTGGACCAATTAGTCGAAAGAGTGATCGAAAAGATTGGCATGGTGGAGATGGTGTATTTAACCGGTGACTTCGCCTGTGGAAAGGAAAGTCCGCTGATTGAAATGCTTATTATAGGTGAAAAGGTAAATACTGTATACCTCGATGAACTGATTGCAAAGTCGCAGGAAGTAATCAAGAGAACTATAAAATACACACTTCTGAATACCGAAGGATTCCTGGAACTATCTGCAGGTTTAAAAAAAGAAAAATTACTATTGCTCTGGGAAAGAAACAAATAGAATCAAAAAAACAAAATAAAATTAATCCGTTACGCCTGAATTGAATATTTGCTTTCACCCGGTACCAATAGGCCATATCCGTACAACGGATGTGACCGAAGGGGCGAAGCCATACAGGCATTCAGGTGAATCTGAAGCAGATGTCATAAATATTGCGTACCAGATTTATGATGCAAATCAGATTTTTTGAAAAGCATTTCAATCACCTCTTACAACATATCATTCATGGGTATAGTGGAATAGTAAAAGGGGCCTGGAATAATATGCTTATACTTCCCACCGTAAAAGCTATTATGTTTTGAAATGTTTGTTTTACTTTTGCGTCTTGGCATGTCATTTAAACTATTATTTTTAAAGGACTTCCATACAGCGATTTAAAAACTTTAATATGCCGCCTGGCACTATATATCATACCCTGTCGATGTTTTATAGCCAGAAATCAAAATGAACTAACAAATTATCAACCTTTGGTCATTCTTCTCTTATTGCTTTACTTTAGCAATTACCGAAATATGACAAGCATTTTAAGACTATTTTATGGAACGAAAACGCAGACACAGAACTGTTAAGAAACATAGCCACCGCAAGAAGAGTGGAATAAAACGTTTTTTGACTACCCGATTGTTTATTGTGCTTGGGGTTATTTTTTTATTGATCGGAATATATTATTCGTCAGGATCTCCTGAAGGTTCAATAAATATTTATGATTTCCTTAAAAATCTTTTAAAATCAGGAGACACCACTTTAATTGCTACGGCTGGAGAAAATAGCCTGGATATAATATTTTTCTATTTCCTGCCATCCGGTTTGCTTTTATTAATTTCGAACTTATTAGCCAAAAAGTACAGACTGATAACGTATTTTATTGACCATATCATTGCTATTTTTCTTATAATACTTCAGTTAACTTTATTAATACTCAATTTTAGGTGTGGAGGATGTCACTATATCAGTATTATTAATTATTCCGTTTTTATTTTAATTTCGACTCTTTTACTTATTTTTTCAGCGCTTCTTCACCGTAAATCCAGCATCCTTATCCTTACATGTACATATTTCTACATTTCGGTTGCACTTAATTTACCCGTAAATCTGATTTTTACGTTATCTTTTTTCTTTAGTGTTTCTATTTTCTTGGTTTCAAAAAGGCTTCAGCAACCTCATCTTGAATTGATTAACTTCTTTTTTGCTATTAGCCTCCTTGGTTTATCCTGGCTTAGGAAATTCGCGCTAGCATCAAGATCTGAGCTGTTGTCTCAATTTTTCATTTTCAGCATTCTCTTCTTTGTTCTTTTTTATCTGGTCACAATTCTGTCTTCCAATGATAAACAAAAACCAATGCGAAAATGGATGCAACTAGTCTTAATCTGGTCTAACCTGGTGTTTTTTGTAGGCACTACAGCTTATTTACTCATCCAATACTATTCCTATAATTACGTATGGATTTTAGTATCCGTTACCCTAATTTTTAATTTAATTGGCATAAATTTTCTACGAAAATTTAGTCAAATTTCCTGGACCCAACCTTACCATTTCGTAAGTATGCTTTTAGCTTCTCTTTTATTACCACTCTGGATAAACCAAAGTATGCCCCTGCTTTTCACAGCCGGCTTATCAATAATGATGCTTACTTATGCTATATATTACAGCGACAAGGTTGCCATGTGGATTTCGCTGCTTTCAACCGGGACAATGATAGCCTTCTATCTGTTTACAGTTATGTACAATTATATACCAGTACTTTTTTCACAGCATGCACTGCCTGAAACAAGTCTGTTATGGAACGGTATATTGAGCGGAGCCATTATATTGATTGCATTAACCGCAACAAAAAGGCTGCTTAAAGGCGTAGAGGTCCCCTTGTCGAAAAAATGGTTCCGTCGAAGCAAATATGGTGAATGGCTGCGCGATTTCCTGCTCTTCACTGTTTTCTTTACCCTGGGTTGGATCAGTTTCGCACTCTTTTTTAAATTAACAGGGACTATTAGATACACGTCAGTTGGATGGTTTATGTCAGGCTGTGCTTTCTTTATCAGCCTGATCACTTTTTATTCGGGCAAGCATTCTGCAATAAAGAAAGTTCTCCTTAACCTGGCCTTGGCAACAATTTTATTGTACCCGTTGCTGGTGCAATGGAGCATGTCCCTCTCCAGGGCAAAACTTATCCTTTTCGGGCAATTGGATAGTATTGCCTTTATGCTTCATTACCTCGCCCTTCTGCTTCTGATCATCCTTGGAAGAATGACAATCAGGAGGATTTACCTCCGTAATTCCGGTAAAATAAATATACTTCCTACCCTGCAGGTATTTTCAGTTTCCTTTATACTCTTCCTGCTACTCTCCGAATATGATAATCTTACAGTTCTGTTTTCGGCAATAAATGCCCACCAGGCACAAAATAATGGAATTGGAATCGGAGACCATATACTCACTTTAAACCATCATCTACCCTACACCATTATTGCATGGATTCTCAGCATCATACTATTTATTTGGTCTGTTCTTAAACATAGCCGCTTTATAAGGAATTTTTCTTTTGTTCTGTATTTCCTGGTTTTAGTCAAGCTTTTTGCTTACGATTTTGCCATTCTTGAGCAGGGAGGAAGAAGTGCGGTGTTTTTTGCCGTTGGTATTTGCCTGATTACCCTGGCCTCTTTATACCCACGCCTGCGAATGCTTTATGCAAAGCAGCCTGCAGCCAAACCTGTAATTTCGCCTCCGAATCAACAAAATTCACCAGGGACTCTCCAGGCTGAAGTAAAGGTTCAGCCTAAGCCATAACTAACCCGGATAATTGAACTTAAATAATTAACACACCTGACATGTTTATTATGGTTCGGAAAGTTTGGATTGTCCCGCAAAACTTCTCAAACACTAAACTCTTCAGACCCAAAATGCTTCCAGCCATATGAAATCTTACAAAATATCTATGATAGGCCTGGGTTATGTAGGCCTGCCCCTCGCAGTTGAATTTGCAAAACATTACCCGGTAATTGGCTTCGATATTAACCAAAAGCGTATTGATGGAATCAACCAGGGGCATGATGATACTCTGGAGGTTGAAGACGATAACCTGAACAGCGTTCTTTTGGCTTCAGTTCCACATGAAAAAGGTTTATTCCTCAGCAGTAGCCTCGACGAAATACGCGATTGTAATGTATATATTGTCACAGTACCGACTCCGGTCGACAAGAATAACCGCCCTGACCTCACGCCCCTGGTGAAGGCCAGCGAAAGCATAGGCAAAGTGATCAGCAAGGGGGACATAGTGATATACGAATCCACGGTTTACCCGGGTTGCACCGAGGACGACTGTATTCCTGTAATTGAAAAAGTCTCAGGGATGAAACTGAATGTTGATTTCTATGCCGGGTATTCACCCGAAAGGATCAACCCTGGTGATAAAGAACATACAGTCACCACCATACATAAAGTCACTTCCGGTTCAACACCCGAAATTGCTGAAGAAGTCGACCAACTCTACAAAAAAGTCATTAGGGCCGGCACACATAAAGCACCATCGATAAGGGTTGCCGAAACAGCAAAAGTAATTGAGAATTCGCAACGCGATATTAATATTGCCTTTGTGAACGAACTGGCCCGCATATGCGCCCATATGAACCTCGACACCCGCGCCGTGCTGGATGCCGCAGGAACCAAGTGGAATTTCCTTAAATTCTCACCCGGACTGGTCGGAGGACATTGTATAGGTGTTGATCCTTATTATATAGCACAAAAAGCCCAGGAAATGGGTTACCATCCCGAAATCATCCTCGCCGGTCGCCGTATGAACGACGGCATGGGCGCATGGATTGCCTCACAGGTGGTCAAGCTGATGATACGCAAGGATGTTACGGTTAAGAATGCCCGTGTACTGGTGCTTGGGATTACATTTAAGGAAAACTGCCCCGATATCAGGAATACCAAGGTTGTGGATGTGGTGAAAGAACTGGAACAATTTGGTTGCATAGTCGATATATACGACCCATGGGCTAAAAGTGAAGATGTAAAACATGAATACGGGCGGGAACTTGTTTCATCATTTACAATCAGCGATTACAATGCGATAGTACTCGCGGTCGCACACGAGGAGTTTAAATCTCTCAATTTTGGCAAAAGGAACGGCAATACGGTACTCTATGATATTAAATCTATACTGCCACTGGAGATGGTAGATGGCAGGCTATAGAGATGGGGTGGTAAATAGATCGCAAAGCAGTAGTAAAGCGAAGAATTAGACCACAGATAACGCAGATTACACAGATTTGCACAGATTATCTTATTCAAGACGAAACATAATTTACCAATGGATAGTCAGGTGCAATGATGAATCAGGGGAATTTAGCATCCCTTTGATAGGGCATAATTTCATACTCAAATAAAAATTAATTCACCCATTATAGTATGTTCGCAAACAAAACTTTACTTATTACCGGGGGAACAGGATCCTTTGGGAACGCTGTACTCGAACGCTTTCTTGATACTAATATCAGGGAGATCCGGATTTTTTCGCGCGACGAGAAGAAACAGGATGATATGCGGCAGTTGTACCGGAACGACAAGATTAAATATTATATTGGTGACACCCGCGATAAGCGAAGCCTGGATAACGCTATGCGCGGAGTTGATTATGTTTTCCAGGCCGCTGCCTTGAAACAGGTTCCTTCCTGCGAATTTTTCCCCATGGAAGCCGTGCACACAAATGTAATGGGCTGTGAGAATGTTCTCGACAGCGCCCTCGAAAACGGTGTCAAAAATGTGATTGTACTCAGCACTGACAAAGCGGTCTATCCAATCAATGCCATGGGTATGTCGAAGGCGCTCAGTGAAAAAGTAATGGTTGCTAAGAGCCGTAACATGGTCGGGAGTGGCACCACTTTCTGTGGCACACGATATGGGAATGTAATGGCTTCGAGGGGTTCGGTGATTCCACTATTTATCGAACAAATTAAGAAGGGAGAACCCATTACTGTCACAGATCCCTATATGACCCGCTTTATGATGACCCTGCAGGATGCTGTAACACTGGTATTGTTTGCTTTTGAGCATGGCGCTAACGGGGATATATTTGTACAAAAAGCGCCGGCTGCTACTATCGAAGTGCTTGCTACTGCTCTTAGCGAACTGTATAATGTAAAAACAGATCTTAAAGTGATAGGTACCCGCCACGGCGAAAAACTGTACGAAACACTCGTCAACCGTGAGGAAATGGCCAAGGCAAGCGACTTGGAGGATTATTACCGCATCCCTGCCGACAACCGTGACCTGAACTACGGGAAATTTTTTACCGAAGGTGAATCCAGGGTCTCGGAAGTCGACGACTATAACTCGCATAACACCCTTAGGCTGGATGTGGAAGGCATGAAGAAGTTGTTGCTTAAACTGGAACTGATTCAGAACGATTTAAAAAGGTAGAACACAGTGAGTATATTTCCGGCACATCATGCAGGCTAAAAAAACCGCTTAATTCTTTTTAATCCGCGTCATCTGAATTCCATTAAAACCCGCGAAAATCCTTTTAATCCG
>JBAXXB010000254.1:0-7079 GCA_037128115.1 Bacteroidota bacterium | reverse complement strand
CCGACCAGAAATCAAATATCAGCGTAAGGTTTCCTGATAACGCAAAGGAACGTGAAGTATTACACTTCTGCGCTAACAATTATCTCGGACTTGCGAACCATCCTGCACTTATAAAAGCCGCTCACGAAACGTTAGACACTTATGGTTTCGGGCTTGCGTCAGTAAGGTTTATTTGCGGAACACAAGATATACACAAGCAGCTTGAGAAACAGATTGCAAAGTTCTATCATACAGAAGATACGATTCTCTATTCGTCGTGCTTCGATGCAAACGGCGGATTGTTTGAAGCAATACTCGGACAGGATGACACAATTATCACAGACGCATTAAATCACGCGAGTATAATTGACGGTATCAGACTTTGCAAAGCACGCCGTTTGATATTCAACCATTCGGATTCAAACCTTCGATACGCTCACCCAAGGAGGCTTTCAGGTTATTTACCAGCTCGATCATGCGTTTCTTGGCTTCGGGTGGAAAGAATTTCTCAACATAGAGTTGTCCTACGGCTTCGCCAAGGGATCCACTGGTTTGATCAAGCATGCGTTTCCAGCGGGGACGTTGTTCCTTTGCACCTGATAAAACGGTACCATAGAATGCGAAATGTTCCTTATCGAAAGCAGATGAAAGTGAGGAGGCAGCTGAATTGATCAGATCCCAGCGGAAATAAACTTTCCAGTCGGCGACAGGAACGCTTTTAATCATCTTCGCCATGCCGCTGATAAATTTAGGCTGTCCTACGTTAATTTCACTGGTTGCCTGGAGTTTGATGCCATCAAAATAGGCTTTCCAGTCAATTTCGGGTGCCATTTTCTGCAGACCTGCCAGGTCAGTTTTGTTATAGTTCGATACAGGGTCGCGCAGTTCTTTGCGTGTGGATGAAATGCTTGCCAGCCCGGTTTCAATTTTCATTACAACGTCAGCGTCTTTTGCTGCCTGCTCAGGGGTTGAGCCTGCCAGCACAAACATTTTTGCCATGTGTTTGAGGTATCCGGCACGGATTTCTTTCGAACGGGAGTCATCGCCCAGGTAGTAATCGCGATCAGGCAAACCAAGTCCACCCTGGTAGGCCATAGCAATTACCTGGTTCGAGTTTTTCTCGTCCTGGCTGCTGGATAAATAAAAAAGCGGGTAGTTCCCTGATGCATGCTGTAGAATTATCATTTTCTGTACATCGGCAACCGTGGCAAAAGCATTGATCTGCTCCAGTTCGGCTGTAAGCGGGCTGATGCCGTTTTTTTCGATTTTGAGGGTATCCATACCCGAATTGTAAAAATCACGTATTTTCTGGTTTACAGATCCTACTGCTGCATTTTTATCGGCAGAAGCAGTCGCAAAAATCTCTTTCAGCTGGGTATAGTTTTCTTCTTCCAGCACTTCGAAAGCGCCGTAACGGCTGTATTCTGCCGGAATAGGGTGATTTTTCAGCCAGTTTCCGTTGGCAAATTTGTAAAAATCATCTCCGGGTTTCACGGTAGTATCCATGTTTGCAGCGCTCAAAGCCGGCTCGGCTTTTTTGCCATTACCCTGACTGCCACATCCGCCTGTTCCTAATGCGAGAGCTATGATCCCGGCAGCAGCCATAAGTGAAGGTTTTGATAAATAGTTCATAAAGAGTGATTTGTTGGTTTTGTTAAGGTTTACGATAAAAATGCACGTAAAAGTATAAAATGTTAAACTCTCAATAATTATTAATCGTTAAGTGCTCAGGAGTAATCGCTATAATCTTATTTCTAATCGGCAGGATAGAACAAGGTGTCAGCTTTTTCCCGGTAGTATTCACCAGGCTTGATTTTAAATATTTCCCATTTTCCTGTTTTTTAGCATTCCTTTTTCCATACTTTTGCCGGCTCATCGGCGCAGGGTAAAAAAGACAGAAGTTTTTTGAATGGCTGATAGTAAACTGATAATATCTATAGCCTTTATGAAAATTCCCCTTCTTGCCTTGCTGCTCTTCTTTGCAGGGCTCTTTCCCGCTTTCTCGCAGGATGTAAAAACGGCTGATGCTGCGGATAAACCTTCATTGACCTGGAGTGGCTTTGTGAAAGCCGAAGCCTTGTACGATACCCGCCAGATTGTTGAAGCCAGGGAAGGGTACCTCTTGTTGTATCCCAAAAAAGTGAGCCTGGATAAAGATGGCAACGATATCAATGCCCATGGGAGTTTCAACCAATATGCCATGAAGGCAAAACTTACACTTAAAGCTTCAGGACCTGACATTCTGGGGGCAAAGGCATCGGCCTTGCTGGAAGGTGATTTTAGCGGGGCTTCCAATACCGAGAACAACAGCTTTCGCCTACGCCATGCCTACCTGAAGCTGAAATGGAATCATGCCAGTATCCTTGCCGGACAATACTGGCATCCTCTAAATATTCCAGAGATGATTCCTAATGTGCTTTCGTTAAATACAGGTGCTCCCTTTCATCCATTCAGCCGTCAGCCCCAGGTCAGGGTTGATCTTAACAAAGGGAAATTTGTTGCTGTACTGGCTGCCATATCCCAGCGCGATTATGTGAGCCCGGGTCCTGCGGGCCCTTCATCGGCATATTCACGTAACGGTATAGTACCTAATCTTCACAGTCAGCTCCAATATGTGGGCGATAAGGTTTTCGCCGGTGCTGCTGCCGATTATAAACGCCTGGTTCCCCGACTTGTAACTGACAGCCTTTATGCAACCAATGCTTCAGTAAACTGCATGTCGTACACCGTATTTGTTATGGCTAAGACCACACCTCTGGTTATTAAAATGCAATGGATTTATGGGCAGGGGCTCAGCGAGCACCTGGTCATGGGAGGATATGGTGTTAGACAAACCGATCCTTTGACTAACCAGCAGGAATACAGCCCGTTAAACTATGTTACAGGCTGGTTAACATTTCAGACAACCGGGAAAACCTGGCAGGGATCCTTGTTTGCAGGATACACGAAGGGTTTGGGTTCAAATGACGTGATTACCGGTGCTGTTTATGCACGCGATGCCGATATTGACTATATATACCGTATTTCTCCCATGCTCAGCTATACCAACGGGAAACTGCAGCTCGCAGCCGAATTGGAATATACAACCGCAGCTTACGGGAAAACGGATTCGCATTACAAAGTTTATGAGTCTTCGCCGGTTGCCAATGCCAGGTTCAGCTTTTCAGCCACCTATAACTTCTAAGCCATCGTTGGCCGGAATACGTATTTATAAAAAGAGGCTGCCTGGTTAAGACAGCCTCTTTTTATTTGTCAAAGACAGACCTCGGCTATTTCTTCTTGCCGGTATTGATGCCTAATATAGGGTAAAGCGGGCAGAAACTGATCAGGCTGGTGAGTACAAATACGGCTGCCAGAACAAGCAGGATAATCCCCACTGTGCCTTCAATTACTTTAGTAAAATACAATATTGCCACGATAGCAGCAATAATAATGCGGATGGTCTTGTCAATGGTTCCCATGTTTGGTTTCATGATTCGATAGGTTTAGGTGAATAGTAATGGTATGAGGTTGCTAAATTAGCTGGGTCTAAAACAAAAATACGTGATTTAGATCACATAAGGATTTTTTTTGGCAAAATCATCTACCTCCAGGCTGCTTTACAGCACAGTAATCTGGTTCCTACCCATCCGGATTTTCTCTTCGCGCTCGAGTTTCTTTAACAACCTGCTGATCACTTCGCGTGCGGTTCCCATGTCGGTGGCACTCTGCTGGTGCGTGATGTTCAGTAAGGGGAGAGTTGTCAGCGCTGCCTTCTCTTTCAGGTACAATAAAATACGCTCATCGAGGCGGTTGAAAACCAACTGGTCAATGGTGTCGATCAGGTCGAGATACCGCCTGTTAAATAAGCTGAAAATGTAAAAATTAAAAGAGGGGTAAAGACTGATCCATTCGCGTAGTTTTACGGAGGGTATAAGCAGAATGCGGGTTTCTTCCAGCGTGACTGCTTCAATCATGCTTGCCGAACTACTGCAGCAGGCTGTAAACGACATGATGCACATTTCACCCGGATGAATATAGTATAGCAAAAGCTCTTTATCCTCTTCAACACGGCTTATGCGAATCAGGCCGCTGATCACCAGTGGTACTGATTGAACATAGCTGCCCGTTTTCAGGAGCGTAGTATCGGAAGGCACTTCCATTTCTTCCGTATCCTTAGCGATGAATTCCAGCAGGCTGACATCCATCTCAGGAATTAGTTTTTTAAGGGTAAGGATATCCATTTCAGATTTTGGAATTTAAGTCAAACTTGTTGCAGGCAAAACCAAGATTGCTATTGCGAAAAAGGCCTGGTAGGACGGAGTAAAAATTATGCGTTAAATGTAGGCATAATTTCTTGAATAATAGGCCTTTACTGGGATACCAGGTAGGATGCGTATCAAGGATAAACCCACTGGAAAACAAGGGCTTAAGTTTTTTTTATTGAGGCAAATAACCCGGCTTATTTATTTCAATGTCAATATAATAGCAGGTAGTTTGATGGCTTTTTCTTGTTCCGAATTGACCAAAATGTTTTCAATTATCACTTTTGAGCCTGGTTTAAGGGTTTTGATAAAATCCTTCATTCCAACAGTCAGTATGTTTCCTGTGCCATTGAATTCTATAAGATCATCCTTTTTCTGAGCAGATAAAGTAAAACCCGTAATTTCTGTCTTCAGGTCCGAACATTGGATTAATCCTGTTTTTAAAAGAAGTTCCATGGAAATCGGGCCGTTGCTGACACCTGAAATACTGGCTGTTAACTCGGTCTTGACAGGATTCTGAGCGTTCAATGATACCTTGGAAGAAAATAGCACGCCTGCGATCAGGGTAAAATAAAGGATTTTTTTCATTGCAAAAGATTTGATTGTTTATAGTAATAAAGGATTAATTATCTGAAAAATAGTTTAGTATATTGATTCACTGGTTAAAGTAAGCAAGTCCTTTCCTTGCAAAGTATTTTATTTTATTACGACCTCAATGGCCGGAAGTTTTATGATTTTATCCAGGTCCGATTTTGCGCCAATCTCTTCAATAATCAGTTTGCTGCCCGCTTCCAACAGCCTTATTTCAGCTTTCATTGATTCGCTCAGTATACTGCCCCTGCCGTTATAAACCACCAGGTCCCCGTTTTTACGCAAAACGGAGAGGTTGTAATAAATTACCTGATATTTTTCGTTTGAGCAAAGTATAGCTCCCGGGTTCAATAAAAGTTCCTTGCTTATATCACCGTAACTGACTCCGGAAATTGTCGCTTTCAGTCCGGGCTTGACCGTTTTTTGAGCAAACAGGGATAGGTTGTAAATAAGCAGTATCCCTGCAATTGCTGTAAATAGTATTGATTTATTCATAGTAAAGAGCTTATAAATATATAACTGCAAGTTATGAAAAATAAACGACTTTCCTGTATGCTTATTGCATTTTTTTCTGATTATCAGATAAATATTTAAAGTAATTCTATACCCGGTTTTTGCTAAGAGAAGGATGTTTTAACGACTATCAACTGGCTGGGCCGGAATCGCTTTTTGAATTCTCAGGGACCTTGAGTACTTTTGCTTTTCTCACAATAAAATTCAATGGAGTTTCTTACCATTTTTCTAATTGCCATCGGGCTGTCGTTCGATACGTTTGCTGTTTCTATTTCAAGTGGACTGATCCTGAAAAAGATCGATTTTTTTGAGGCAACCTGCATAGCCATTACCCTGGCTGCATTCCAGGCTGCAATGCCTTTAATAGGCTGGCTGGCTGGATCAGGAATAAAGAAATATGCCGAAAATTTTGATCACTGGATTGCATTTGGCATTCTGGGAATGCTGGGTGCAAAAATGATTTATGAGAGTTTTATAACCGATCCGGAGGAACGTGATTTTAACCCGCTGGAATTGAAGGTGATGATAGGGATGGCCATAGCCACAAGTATAGATGCATTGATTGTAGGGTTCAGTTTTGCCCTGCTGAATTATAAAATCCTGATTTCAACCGGGATTATCGGGGCTGTGACTTACATTGTCGCCATGCTGGGTATTCTCTTTGGTAAAAAAATAGGAGCACGCCTGGGGCGACGCATGGAAATGCTTGGCGGACTGATGCTTATATTAATTGGGCTAAAAATACTTCTCGAACATCTTTACTCCTGATTCTTGAGCAGGGTTATTAACTGAGTTTTCAATCATGAAAACTCAGGAAATATGGATGAGCCTTCTCGAAACAAGACCACAAAATTTGAGGTAGAAAGCTACCACTTGTTTTTAAGATTAGTGACAATTTCCCCCGCAGTTGCAGGCAAGTTGATTTTTCGTTGCCTTTTCAAGACTTTCGCGCCCTTCTTTTACAGCAAACCATGCTATCCCGAGAGTACCGGCAATGTCGATGTAATTAATTTTGAAAAACTCATATAATATACTCGATATCAATAATATGAAGCTGAGATACAAGCAGGTCCTGGTACAGTTGGCATCGGCAATGATGGCTTCCGAGCCAAGAGCTTTTCCCGTTTTTAATTTATAGTGCATCAGGAAATACATGCTGAGTATTGAAACAGATGCTATGATAATCCCTGCCAGGGTTGTATCCGGAGTTGTTTTATTGATCAGGTTCAGTATACTTCCGGCTACCAGGCCTAAAGCCAGCAACAGGAACGAAACTCCTGTGATGCGGAGAGCAAGTCTTTCGAATTTATCATGGCCTTTGATTTCATGATGTTTCATGCGAAGAACCATATGCAAAATTCCAATCCCGGAAATCACTTCCACAAAGCTGTCGATGCCAAATCCAAGGAGGACCAGTGTGCTGTCGGTGTTGCCGAAATATACCGAAACCAGGCCTTCAGCAATATTGTATCCTATTGTTATAAGGCTGAGCCATAATGCGATATTGAGCCATTTAGAAGTATTCATCCTGCAGATCAGGTTAATGTAAATTTAAAAATTTTTGCTAACAGCATGCTATTACAGCCCTACATCTGCAAACTGCCAGCGATCGGATTGGATTCATTTTCAGTGGGTGCTCATGCTGCTTTCTTCCGCGTATGGATACAACCGGCATTCAGGTAGAATGTATTTACTTCTGTTTCACTAAAGCAACCTGTTGTATATTGCATAGTTAATTGAATCGAAGCAACA
>JBAXXB010000253.1:0-7080 GCA_037128115.1 Bacteroidota bacterium | reverse complement strand
ATTGACCGGGCTGCTGGCACTGGCAGATGAGTTCAGTGCGGTATATACCCTGCCCGGGAAGTCCGTCAGGAAGCATGTGCTCCACACCGGCAGGCTGAGCGAGTTGTTTGCACTTTGCGACGGACTGCTAAAAAAAATCGATGCACTGGCGCTTACCGAGCGCACCTCGATGCCCGGGTTTTATGCCGAGTACCAGAGGATGCGCGTTATTACCGATAGCGCCTCGCGGCAGTGGGCGCTGCAGTTTACAGTATTGGACGAAATAACCGGCAACCCGGTTGAGAAAGCGCAGGTATCGGCCAGGGCAAAAGGAGGATCGGAATTGGATAAGAGTGTGAAAGTCACCGGCCCGAGCGGAGTTTGTTATATGAGCCTGGACCCCGGCGAGTATACCTACGAAGTGGAATTTGGCGGGTTTGGCAAACAGAAGGGTGATTTTTTCATTAACGAAGGCCTTCGTACCGATATCGAAGTAAAACTAAAAAAGAATGAGTAAACCAGTAAGGGGTAAAACCCGGTAGTATAAAGCAGAAAGGGCTCCCTGGCGAAAGACAGGGAGCCTTCTTTATGGATGGCAAATGGCAAATCAACGCCGTTAGCAAGCTGAACAAGGCAATTAAACTCCAGGCACTGAATAGTTACACCAGGTTTATTCTTGTAAAAAATAAACTACATAAAGCTATTATACCCACTTGTGCTTAAAGGATAGACCTGCCTGGATTGTTACAAAAATATCCGCCTGCCATTTGGAACATTCCATTACCCGGGAATAAATGATTCACACTTTAGTGTAAACTAACTGATTTTCACCTATCTTTGTATGTATTATTATTTTACACAATATTCTGATAGTGTAAATATTTATTCCTTTTATCAGATTTTCTGCTTTGCTGTATTATTGAATATCCATTTACCGGTCAAATCGTGTTGCAATCACTTAACTAGCATTGCCCTCTTTTATCTCATAAGCTCAAAACAAACTCAATACAACATGATTAAAAACGGCGATCGGTTTGAAAATAACACAAAACTGCGACAGGAGGCTGAAGCGCTTTGGTCGCAGAGGCATGTAAAAACGAAGGCACCTCTCTCTGAAAGCGACACGCTCCATCTCGTTCACGATTTGGAAGTACACCAGATAGAGCTTGAATTGATGGTCGAAGAACTTAAAATCCAAAATACAGAGAAAGAGGAACGGGTTGAAGAATTACTTCAGGCCAATTCAGAAAAGGAAAAGCAGGCTAATTTATTAAAAGAGGCAAATGAACGATTCCTGTTAATTACCAGGCAGATTCCCGGAGTTGTGTATCAATACAGGTTAAGGCCCGATGGTACTTCCTGTTTCCCGTATGCAAATGAGATGTTTACAAAAATATGTGGAGTTACGCCCGAGGAGGTTCTCGAAGATGGTTCGAAAGCATTTTTAAATATACACCCCGATGATTATGAAAGCATGGCGGTTTCAACAACGAAATCAGCTAAAAACCTGGCCCCCTGGCAACATGAATACCGGGTTATTTTTGATGATGGGTCCATCCATACCCTTTATAGTGACGCAATACCTCAACGCGAAACCGACGGATCCGTATTATGGCACGGCTTTATTACCGATATAACAGAACGCAAGAAAACGGAGGAAGCGCTCAGGCAGAGTGAAGAGCGTTACAGGACCTTAGTAGACCGTTCGCCCATAGCAAATGTGGTACACCGGGATGAGATTGTCGTTTTTGTAAATACTGCAACCATACGGATGTTCGGATTAACAAACGCAGATGAGCTGTTGGGTACGTCCATCTATGATTGGACACATCCCGATTTCCATGAGCTTGTTGCGGCGCGCACAAGGGAAGTGATGCAAAACAGGGGGAGCAATCAACCTATTACGATTCCATTTGTACGACCCGATGGAAAAGCAGGTTATGCAGAGATCCAGAGTACGTCGATTATTTTTGATGGTTTGCCTGCAATTCATTTAGCGATGAATGATATTTCGGAGCGGAAGGAAGTTGAGAGAAAACTGCAGGAGAGCACGTACCAATACCAAAACCTGGTGAAATCAGCCAGCGTTGGTATCATTGTGGCGCAGGGAGAAAAGCTGAAATTCGCAAATCCGAAGTTTGCTGACTTGACGGGTTACTCCGCAGCGGAACTCCTTTCCATGCCGTTCATAGATTTGATACATAAGGATCATAGACAGTTACTATTAAGCACCTACCTCAATCAGTTAACAAGTGCACCGATTGGTTATAGTTTCAGGTTCCGGATGCTGAAACGGGATATGAGCATCAGATGGATCGAACTATATACAATTAAAATTGACTGGCAGGGAGAGCCTGCGACTCTGAATTTTATTAGCGATATTCATGATCGTATTCTTTCCGAAGATCTGTTAACTCACATTGCTGATCGTTTTGCTTTGGCTATCAAGGCGGGTGGCATAGGTATCTGGGAATTCGATGTTGAACGAAATTCAGTAACATGGGATGATAAAATGTATGAGCTTTACGGGATTGAAAAGGACAGGTTTGGCGGTGCCTACGAATCCTGGCTTGCCTCGATTCATCCTGAAGATGTCTCAGGAGCACAGAATGCCATTCAAATGGCTATAACCGAGGAAAGGGAGTTCGATACCGAATTCAGGGTAATTTGGCAGGATGGCTCCATTCGCCATATCAAAGCACTGGGTGAGGTTCAGCGCGATGAATCCGGCAAGGCAATGCATTTTTACGGAACCAATTATGATATTACCAAACAAAAGGAGATAGAACAAACATTGACCCTGGCCCTGAAAAGTGCGGAGGCTGCAAATAAAACAAAATTGGAATTCCTGGCCAACATAAGCCACGAATTCCGTACACCTCTCAACGGGGTTATCGGCTTTACTGATCTGCTGCTCGATACAACATTGGATAATACCCAGCAACAATATGCCCGTAATATAAATACTTCGGGCCGTTCCATATTGGAAATCTTCAACGACATTATCTACTATATTAAACTTGAGAATGGAATGGCAGTAATTGAAGCAGAACAGACTGATATTGTTGAACTTACTGAACAAAAGTTTAATCGTTTTAAACAAAATGCGAATCAGGAGAAACTGGAACTGAAACTGAATATACAAACTGACATTCCACGCTATGTTTATATCGATCCGGAAAAAGTCAGGCGAATCTTGGCAAAACTTTTGGGTAATGCTTTAAAATTTACTTTTCGGGTGAGGTGGAGCTAAAATTGACTTTCACTAAACTGGATGATATCCATGGCGAACTTCATTTTTCAATTCGGGATACAGGCATTGGGATCAATGCGGAGCAGCAAAAACAACTTTTCAAAGTGTTTTCACAGGCCGACAATTCAGCTACGCGCAAATTCGGGGGCATTGGCCTTAGCCTTTCAGTTTCGGATTTGCTGGCCAGGCTCATGGGGACTGAGATCAAACTAAGCAGCGAGTTTGGCAAAGGTTCCGTTTTCTCCTTCACACTTCCGGTAAACTATGCTGTTGAAAGGGAAATGACAGGCAATAAGCCGGCATCCGTAAAAAGGGTATTGATGATTGATGACAATACAAGCCGCAGGATGGCTGCCGGCAAACTGGTTAATGAATGGGGAATTGAGTTTGCCGGCACGGATGACTGGCTCTCGGCTGTAAGCCTGCTCGAAACATCAAATCCCTTCGATGCAATTCTTGTCGAGAACAGATTGTCAAATCTTGGGGGAGAAGTAGCTATACGGATGATAAGGAAAATTTTAGGTTCTGAAGCTAAAGAACTTCCTTTTATTTTGCTTTGCAGCCCGGCTGACAAATTGGGAATAGGGGCATCGCAAAACGATCCCGGGCTGATTCCGACTCTTTGTGAGCGGGAAAATCCAAAGGAACTCTTCCATACCTTTAAGAGTCTCAACCTGGAGCCGGCCGTGCCCATTGAACCCGAAATTTATCCGGTAACCGAAAACCCAGCGCTCAGCAAAGTGGCATCTCCTGTGATCCTGGTAGCTGAGGATATCTTTATGAATATGCTGCTGATTACCAGCGTACTAAAAGCACGGATTCCCGGTGCTACTATTTTGAAGGCCGTTAATGGCCGCGAAGCCTTTGAAATGGCAATCTTCAATAAGCCGGACCTGGTACTTATGGATATACAAATGCCTGAAATGTCGGGTATAGAGGCAACACTTGAGATCCGGAAATATGAAAAGCTGAATGGGGGCTATATACCTATTGTAGCCTTAACTGCAGGTTTCGAAAAGCAGGCCTGTATGGAAGCCGGCATGGATGAATTTATTACTAAACCATTTACCCCGGAAAAGCTGGATAGCCTGCTTTTGAAATTCCTGGACGGTTTTTTGCCTGCCAAAGGGTAAACTTAAACCCTGTAACAGAATAATTAACAAAGGGAACAATTTTAAAAAAACGAATCAACCAACCACCTTCTACCGGTTTTGGCAGACAAACTTATACTATTAGCAATCAACCAGATGAGGCCGGACTGCTGTTTCAGCTAAGGCGGGTTAAAGGGGGCGTTCTTTCCCGATCTATAACAGCAATTATTATTTCGCCCCAGTCAATAAACCGTATTTTTCGCCCATAAGTATATGTTTATACGATTGCCCACTGGTCTCTGCTTTTATTAAAAATCCGGCTTTCTGTTGAAAAAGCATTACAATATCAGAACCACCAAACAGGAAACACCCTAACATATCCCCTTTTTTAACCCGGGTACCTACTTGAATAGTATCCTCAAATTTTACCGAACATATCTGTGACATACCTATAGGAAGTATTGCCACCAAACCAAAATCCTCGGTATCAATTATTACACAGCCCCTTGTTTCAATAGCTTGCCAGGTGGGTACTGCACAATCCAGCATATATCTGGGAATCGACGGATCCCAGGTGATAATACCACCAACGGCATCTTGTTCATCAATATTTCTTACTTCTTTTATAATTCCACCTACCGGAAAATGGAAACGATGATAGTCCTGAACATCCAGAAAAGTATGTGTCATTATCCCATTGGCAAATTCATTTTTATATTGGCTGTCGTCGCCGATTAATTTTACGATGGATGTTAATGTCCCTGATTTAATGGCTGCTCCTTTTTTCAGAGTAAGGTTTGAACTGGCATCGATCTGCCACACGCCCTGCGGCATAGCATCAGCCGGCGATACAACAATTGTGCTGTCATTAAGGGAGGTTATAGGACGTTGATCCGGCGACTTAAGATACCTGGCAAAAAACTGATTGAATGTTTTCCAGTTCGAAGGATCTTCGTACCAACCTGCCGACAGGCCAAATTTATTATCAGTCATCGCCATTTGATAATATTCATCTTTCCACGAAGCCGGTGTTGAAAGGTACAAGCCCCATGCTTTAATGAAACTTACCAGCCAATCGTTGTAAGGCGCCACGTATTGAAGAGTGTTATGATACAATCCCAGTCCTTCAAGTTCAGTAAGCGGCTGGTCATTTATAAAGTAGAAATAGTCCAGACTCTGATCTATTTTATCATACAACGATGTGTAAGGCGTGTTGGGAAGAATACTCCACGGCATACAGGTTTCGGCCCAGGTAACAAATTCATAGTATTCATCCAGGGTTTGAGCCGGATTTGTATTTTTATCCGGGTTAACCACCTTCGCCTGGGCAATGGATTTGATTAACATTGCTTTAATGTCAGCATTGTTGTCAACAATGCTGATCAACTCTAATGTTTTCGGTCCATAAGTTGGTTTTGCTGTTGAATCATCGCGTTTACACGAAATCTGAACCGTAGTAACGACCAACAAGAAGAGAATAATCAAACGGTTTGTGTTTTTCATAGCTTACCTTTTAAAGTATTGATTGTTTATTTTTGATTATTTATTTAGAAATCTATTAGCCCGATTGGCTGCGTTTTGTCATAGTTTGTAATAACAGAACGGTATATCAAATGAATGTTAAACACCCCAGGGCCATCCGGTCATTGAAGCTAAGGTTGCAATTAAATTTTCACTAACAGCAGAGCAGGTCACCACCCCTTTAGCAAAAACTAACTTAGCATCAGCGTATTGAGGTCCGGAACTAAAAACTCCTGCCGTATCAGGCTTAAACGAACCTAAACCTTGTACCGTGGTAGCAACAGATTCATCCCTGGTCCAGTATACAGGGTTTATCACCCCAACAATATTAACCTTCGTATAGTGGAATGGCCATTAGATTTAGTTTAAGTAATGATATTTTACTTTAATGTTTGATTGTTTTACAAATATATAAACATACAGGTAAATTGTTCAGCACACGGCAAATTTTTTCTTTTACCGAAAGGAAACCAAGCTCTAAAGAGATGATTATCTAAACGTTAAGAGAAAATGCCGGATTTCGCACTTTGCTAATATTGTAACTAATCAGTGCCTAGAGTTTAAAGTACCTGATATGCCTAAAGTTCCTTGATAATTTGATTTGCTGTATTTTACATGTACTTAGACAAAAACAGATTTGAAGATTTTTAAAGTTTTGGGATTAATTATAGTGACATTTTGTTAAATTTTATGGATAAAGGTGGCAGTAGTATTAACTTTAGGCACTTTGAGCAAACAAGGCACTTTAAGTACTTTCAAAACAACAATACTTTAATAGGGTGAATAGTTGCCGGTAAAATAATTGGAGCAATAATTAAGCATAGTAAATTACAGTAGGGCATGCAAGTTTAAAACTTAAAATCTCAACCGATGTATTTGCCTGTATTCCATTTTCTTAAACTTGTATTCAGGATATTTCTTCGATTCCCTCCGCCAAAGGAAGTTCAGTATGACTTCATGCGCTTTTCCTGTTATGGTATTTGCAGAAAGGCAAATACACCGCGTGGCAAGCTTAATAAAAGCAGATTCTTCTATTCTGGAATATATGTATACAATAATGGAGAAGCAGAATAGGGTGTAATAGTAAGTGCATATAAAAAACAAAGCACCATATATAATTAATATACAGTGCTTTATAATTCTGTAGTGTGGAACTGCCTGGAAGCTAGTTTTGGTTAAACATTAAGGTGAGTTCTAAAAATTCGATTTTCTGACAATTTTAACAAATGAAACACT
>JBAXXB010000252.1:0-7083 GCA_037128115.1 Bacteroidota bacterium | reverse complement strand
AAGTACAAGATGACAAGTTTGAAGCAGAGCTACCAATGGTTAAGAAACTATCAGAGTGAGCATCCTGATCTGTTTGCACACTGGAGGTTTGGATTTAAGCAGTGATTGGAATAACAAGAGCCGTATGAATCGAGAGGTTCACGTACGGTTCTGTGAGAGGCTTGGGCTGAAATGCCCTTGCCTACTCGACTTTGTAATCCGTGCCGGTACAAATTATCCCCGCTACCGCGCGAACTCTCTCACCGAAGGCAATCCTTTCGCGTGTTACTACGAAAAATCCCCGCCGCCCCTTCCCAACAGCAGGGATTTTAACACAGCTGGTTCAACCATTACCAGTTCAAGCGTCATTCGCAATCGTCATTCACATTCACATTCATTCTTCATTCTTCATTTTTCATTTTTCATTCTTTTCCTGCACCCCTCTGCTAACTGCCATTTCCCATGGGCTAAAAAAATCACACTGTACCCATACATGCCCTTCTGCTTAAATGCTGGCTGAATTCACCCTTTTTCCACTTTTATCTTTTTCCTTTTATCTTTTATCTTTATCTTCATTTTTCATTCTTCATTCTTCATTCAGCAATCTTACCTCTTCAATCCTCATTTCTTAAGCCTTACCACTACTTCCGTCATAATCCCGTCGTTTACAAAAAACGAACCCTTTTCGGTTTTGTAGCCTTCAAAACTTACTTCGTACAGGTATTCGCCTGCATCCATCAAATTTTCGCTTATGCCGCCCTTTGCGCCGCTTACCTTCACCGACTTCTGCAATTCCGAGCCCGATTTAAACCAATAGGCAACCCTGGCTTTTGCTACAGGCAGCCCGCTCTCATTGTCAACCACCCCTATTTGCAGGGCCCTGGTACGCGAAGCAGCTTGCCCCAGCACCCGCATGCGGGTATAGCCATCATAAAAATCCGGGTCCAGGGTACGGCCTGCCAGCACGATGGCATCCATTTTTTCGAGCAAAGCATCACACAGACCGAAAAGCGTTGCAAGCCTTTCCGTTAGTTTTGCGGTGTTATCAATAGCTTCTTCCGGTTTTGTATAGATGACCAGGAACTGGTTTTTCAAATCCAGCAGTTCGGCCATATCGCTTTCGCCCAGGTTGTAGTCGGCTATATCCGGCAGCCGGGGCATCACCTGGGTATATAGCCTTTCGGCGGCGGTAATCAGGGCGGCATCGGCCATATTACACAATTCGCCTTTCATAAAAGTGATCAGTTTCCTGAAATCCAGGTCTTCGGCCACAGTGGCATACCCCCTGCATTTCTCCGAAATCGACTCCATTTTTTTAGCCAGGCTGTCGCGCTGCCGTTGTTTAGTCATCGTAACACCGCTATGATCCGCTTCCTGTTGAGCCGCGATGCTGAAAATCTCCGTTACATAGTCCGTAAAAGCGGCAAATAAGGCTGCGAAAGCCTTCCATTTGTCTGTTGTGCTCACCGATGCCAGTAAAAAAGACCTTACCAGCACGTACATGTCCAGTTTGTTTCTCTGCCTGTTCTGCATGGTTCTTAAAGTTTAATAGGTTAACAATAATAGGTAAAGCCCGAAAGCCTATGCTAAGTTATAAACAATTTTTCATCTGAAAGCAATAGTAAAGCGAAATATATTTTTGAAGTTATTAACAATACCACCTTTCTCCTCAACACCTTAGGTAGTAAGCGGCAGGCTTTGTGTTGCACTTTGCCCGTCAAACCCAGTAAGCCCCAACACCTGCTTTACCAGCCTGCTTTTACTGCCTGCAAAACAGCTGCCGGCACCCTTCCGCACCAGTCTCCTTCTCCAGCTCCTTGAATAGTAAGATGCCAGAAACGGACTGTAAGATGCCAGAAACGGACTGTAAGATGCTGGAAACGCATTGTAAGATGCTAAAAACGTATTGTAAGATGCTGGAAACGGACTGTAAGATGCTGGAAACGGACTGTAAGATGCTGGAAACAGGCTGTAAGATGCTGGAAACAGGCTGTAAGATGCTGGAAACGCAATGTAAGATGCGTCCCAGGCATCGTACGAAAAAGCAGGTGCTGAATGGCAAATAGAATACGTTGAAACACTCAGCAGCGGGCTGATTTCTTCTTCTTTGCCAGTGAGCCCCTGTCATGCATCTTTTTAATATAATCGATTGCCAGCGGGACTTTACAGGCTGTGCCGCCCATATTCACATTAACTTTCCCAATAGAAGAAGCAACTGAAAGTGCTTTATCGAGGAGCTGGCTGCAGTATCCCCCGACCGTAATCACGAAGATATTCATAGTGGATCGTACACGGTTTTTCTCTGTATGTATGCTGGCTGAAATCCTGTCGAGCAATCGTATATAAAGCGCTGAATCAAGTTCTTCGTTTTGCTTTATGGCAGCTATGTTCGCCAGGGTAGCCCATCCTGCGGAGGCGATATTTTCCTTGTCCGAATCAATCCACTGCAGGGCCAGTTCGGAGCCAAATGGGCTTTCGGCCGCCACACCGGCCACGGTAAATTCGCTCAGCATATACCAATACGCCTTTTCGGCCCATTGGTTCAGGTCGGCATGTGTCATTTTCGCCGGTTCGGCAATAAGCCCGGCCAGGTACATGGCATCGGAATTACCCGTAGCGTATAGGGAGAGTGAAAGGGAATAATCGGCTTTTACCTTCTTCTGTATCTTCTTCAGGTCTTCGATCTTTACACCGAAAAAAGGTTCACGGGCACCATGCTTAACCAGTACTTTCTTAATGCTTTCGGTGCCCAGCTGCTGTAGTTGTTCCATTATTTCATACAGTGTCATCGGAATATGGCTTTAGTTTGCAATAGGTAAATAAATGGGGTTGGGTGTTTAAAAAACTCTTTGTTTCCGTTTAAAGCAGGAGAGCGGGAGGTGACTACAGGATTAGTGGCTGAAGCATTAGTGTACAAACTCTTTGAGTGTCTCTTTTATTTTTCTTCTCCGATTCTTTCTCCCATTTTAACAGTGGTTTCATATCCCTTTGCAGTATTGATCAATAAATCCGTATCTATGTGGATTTTACTTTTTTCGAACAGCAGCACTACCGTTGAGCCTCCAAATTTAAAATAGCCTTTCTCATCGCCTTTAGTCACAGAGCATCCCTTAAAAGTTTGTACTATGCTTCCTACCATGGTGGCACCCACTTCGGCCATAACAACATCACCAAACAAAGGATTTGTAAGGATGGTATATTCCCGTTTGTTCAGGCAGAATATTTCAGCCATTTTGCGCAAAGCAAAGGGATTGACTGAATAATAGTCGCCCTCAATCTTTTTGTTGGGCGATACATTTCCACTCACCGGGAAATGAAAGCGATGGTAATCCATAGGGGCCAGCCGTATTACTAGCAGGGCGCCATCCTGGTACTTTTGTGCAAGACCCGGATCATCCAGAAAGGAGGTTACATCAAAGCGATATCCTTTTACGATAAACCAGGAGTTGCTCATATCGGCATAAGCCAGAATTTTACCATCGGCGGGTGATACAACAACAGCAGCGCTGGTATCAACCGGTCGTGCATCAGCCTTTAGTTTCCGGGTAAAAAAATCGTTGAAGTTGCTGAACTCCTGCTTTTGAGCAATGCTCATATCAATATCAAAATCTTCGATAAAAGGATGTATCTTTTTGGCTGACGAAGGACGATCCATCATAGTACCATAGATAGCTGAAACCAGCTTTCTTTTCGCCAACGCCCACAAGGTGGCTTCGCCAACCGGGTTGTAATACAACCATACCAACCACTTTTCCCCGGCCACCTTTTCGGTTTTCAGTTGCCCGCTTCCTCTTTCAAAATAGTGAATGGGATACTGGGGCGTGAGTGGATAAAAGGCCAGGCCGATAAACAGCGCAAGCAACAACAAAATGATGCCCCACCTCTTTTTAGCTTTTGTTATTTGCATGTTTGCTTAGTTTGCCATGAGAAGCAAATGTAATGCAATGAACTGTATCTTAAACCACTTTCCATTAATCAATAAACGCCAAATGAGTGCTTCAGCCAACACTAATTGCTATTTGCTGTCTGGCTCATCAAGGAATCGCAGTACAGTAGATGCGAATGTTTTACCTACCCAAAGAGACTATCCTCCATAATACAGTTTGTAAGGATGGATTGTAATTCACCGTTCCTGGCTACAATCATTTGTAATGCGAATAAGCCTCTTATGAAGAAATTTTCTCCTCTGAAAAGATAATTTGCATCGACTTTTTGTAACTTTACTAATAGGAATGTTTGTTTTTATTTGCGGCCTCAAAGACTATGAATACCAATTAGATAACAAGTTTTTTTTCTGTAATAATCATTTCTGCTTAGGATTTCGTTTTATGAAGAACCTCTAAAATTAGTCCCATGAAAAGATTTATCAGTTTACTTATGGTATCATTTGTTTTCTCCGGTTTTTCCTATGGAAAACAAATTGATGAGAAGACAGCCAGGACTGTCGGACAAAATTTTTTAACCGGCCAGGTTAACTCGCTGACAAGCAAAGGCAGTTGCGATCTGGCATTGGTACAAACGGTTTATTCAGGTAATATAAATCACGCCCCAGCAGGCAAAGAAAATGTATGCTTTTACATTTTTAATAGTATTTCATCTCCGGGTTTTATCATTGTATCAGGAGACGACAATATAAAACCAATACTTGCATATTCTGACGAAGTTGGTTTTAATGCTGATAGAATAGCGCCGGATGTAGCCTATTGGCTAAATGGTTACAAGGAGCAGATTGAAGAAATAATCCAAAAGAACATTCAGGCTACCAATGAAGTCAAATCCCGGTGGGAAGCACTTATATCCGCTTCGGTCTCAAATGCAGGCATCAAAGCGATTCATTCCGTCAGCCCGCTCGAAAAGACCACATGGGACCAAACTTCAAATTATAATGCCATGTGTCCGTATGATAATACCTATAATGGACTGACAGTAACTGGCTGTGTAGCTACAGCGATGGCACAGATCCTGAAATTCTGGGGTGCACCGGCTAACGGAGCAGGCTTTCATTCGTATACTGATCCCAGGTATGGAACACAATCGGCAGATTTTGGAAGCACAACATACGACTGGAACTCTATGCACCTGTCAGTTACAGCACCGAATGCCGCTGTGGCCAAACTGATGTATGAATGCGGGGTGAGTGTAGATATGCATTATGGAGTAGGAAGCACTGGAGGAAGTTCAGCCTATGTGATCTCATCGCAAAGCCCGGTTCAGAACTGCGCAGAATATGCATTGAAAACTTATTTTGGTTATACGGGTATTCAAGGCCTTGCCCGTTCTGCCTACCCCAATAAAACAGACTGGATCATTCTTTTAAAGACAGAATTGGATGCTGGTCGCCCTTTACTCTATGCCGGTTTTGGAAGCGGAGGTGGTCATTGTTTTAATTGTGACGGATATGATGCCAATAATTTCTTTCATATCAACTGGGGCTGGTCGGGACAATTCGATGGCTACTTTGATGTGGACGCATTGGACCCGGCAGGTACGGGAACAGGCGGCGGAACAGGCAGTTTTAACAGCGGGCAGCAGGCTATAATTGGGATTCATGGTTCAGGAGGAGGAACACTATCTTCTGCTTTAAATTTGTTCGATTACGTGTCACCCTCACCGACGGATATTGAGTACGGACAATCTTTTACCGTAAACACTGATATTTATAACCCTACTACCCAGGCTTTCAATGGCGATTTTTGTGCGGCAATATTTGATAATACCGGCACTTTTGTTGACTATGTTCAGATTCATACAGGGATGTCACTTCAGCCTGGTTGCCATTACCCAAATGGTCTTACTTTTTCTTCCACCGGGATACTGACCATGTTACCTGGCAGCTATTCTGTCGGAATTTTTTATAGCCCTCCTGGGGAAAACTCCTGGATAAAGGTATCGGATACATTGGGTTATACGAACTTTCCCCAGATGACAGTGCATCTTAGCAATACCATCGAATTAAATTCAGCAATGACCGTTATACCGGGAACAACGCTGATCCAGGGACAACCGGTTTCGGTTCACCTGGACGTAGTCAACACAGGCGCTGCTGCTTTTAACGGAACATTTGATGTTTCGCTGTATGCCCTTGACGGGTTTGCTGTTTTTACGGTTCAGCAAATGACCGGCATCAACATGCCAGCAAATTACCATTTTCCCAACGGATTGACGTTTGCCAGTCCTAATATCAACTGTGATCCCGGAACATACCTGATGGCCATGCAATATCTCCCGGATGGAAGTCAAAGCTGGGAGTTAACCGGGTCAACCAATTTCCAGAACCCGGTTAAAGTTATTGTTCAGCAGGCCCCTTATGGCGCCGACCCGTTTGAAGCTAACAACACACTAGCCCTGGCATCCAATTTGCCGGTAACTTTCTCTGGAAACAATGCAAGCGTTAACACACCCGGCGCGAATATCAGCAATATTTCTGCTACCAGTATAGATTATGATTATTATAAGATCGACCTGGCTTCAGGTTTTAGGTACTCGATCAGCGCCCGGTTAAATGACTCTAAAAACAGCGGTAATGGCGAGATCTATACAGAGGATGCTATTTTCTCCTATTCTACTGACGGCACCACGTTTTCGAACACCCTTGATGACATCATGGCCAATAACATCGTTACTCCAAACGGTGGAACCATTTATTTCCTGGTATCGCCTAAATTTACCGGGACATCAGGTACCTACCAGCTTAACATCTCGGTCTCAAGGAATCCTTTGGGGATTGATGATCCGGCTTTTAATACGATCAGGATATATCCTAATCCGGTCACAGATGTTTTACTCCTGGACCTGACTTCATTTAACGGCAATTTCAACCAAATTCAACTTATGAATGTGGAGGGGAAACAGGTGTTGAACCTATTCCCGCTTTCCGCCGGACAAGCATACACTATACCTGTGGATAATCTGATGGATGGAATATATTTTCTTCAGATGAGAACGGCAAGCGGGTTGTTTTCAAGAAAGTTTGTTATCAGCAGGTAGGTAAAGGAATCTTGAAATTTCCAGGTAATTGGAGGGAAACATTCCTGCATAAAGTACAATACGGATCAGAATCAAAACTTGGGGAGTATATTATTGAATTGAAGGTTTTTCAAAGTT
>JBAXXB010000251.1:0-7094 GCA_037128115.1 Bacteroidota bacterium | reverse complement strand
AAGCAACACCAAAATGATCGTCCCCCTTTATAAAAGGGGGATGAGAGGGGGATACCGTTTACGAGAAAAGGTACCCCCTCTGTCTCCCCCTGAAATCAGGGGGAGGACGTTCTAACTTATTTTTCTTTATATCCGCCAGCCTGAAGCAACACCAAAATGATCGTCCCCCTTTATAAAAGGGGGATGAGAGGGGGATACTTTACAGTTGTATAAGCACCTTTATTAATCCATATACACAAACCACAATACCCACCCGTTAATTTATTCTCTTTTCTCCCATAAAGTATTTGCCGATCTTTGTCATCAAACCTGGCCCATGTGCGGACGCTATATTTTAGTCACAACCCTTGAGAAAATCGAAGACAAATTCGGGCTTCCGCCCCAGCATATTTCGCTGGAGCCCGACTATAATATCAGCGCCGGGCACCTGGCAGCGGTGATCACGGATGAGAAGCCAAAAGAAATCCAATTCTACACATTCGGCATGACACCCTTCTGGGCTAAAAGGGAAATGCTTCTTGTAAACGCCCGCGGCGAGGGCGACTCGAATAGGGCTGACACCCCTGGCTTTCGCGGTGCCATGGGCATCATACAAAAACCTGCTTTCAGGAAACCTATACGGTCCCAACGCTGCCTCGTTTTAGCATCGGCTTTTATTGAAGGGCCACGGGAGGCCGGGCTTACAAAACCCTTCCTTATTTACCTGCGCAACCACCAGAACCCCTTTGCTTTCGCCGGCATCTGGGATATCTGGCTGGATCCTCAAACAGGAGAAGAGGTCGCTTCTTTCAGTATTATTACCACCACGGCAAACACCCTTCTGCAAAAGATCGGGAACCCGCGCATGCCTGTTATCCTGGATGGTAAAGAAGCAAAAAAATGGATACGCACGGAATCTCATTTATCCGAAATTATACCTATGTTGAACCCCTATGATTCCAGACTGATGAATGCATACCCGCTTGACCCGGGAATAAAAAATCCGGAGGTCAATAATAAATCACTGATCCTGCCTGCTGGCAAAAGATTATACGATGAATCGGAGCCTAAGGCGGCGCCGCAGGTAGCGACCCGAGGCTACCACCAAAACCGGAAAGCCGCCACAGCCGGAGATAAGACTTCGACAATGGGGGACAGAATGGACCAGGCATCTCCTGAAGATAGTAATCCCGAAAACATGCAATAAATCGAATCAGATTTCACATGCGACTTTTTGGCGATTCGGTTTACTTTCCCTAATTTTGATATCATCACGCAATCCTAAAATCACCGATTTTCCAGATTATACGATGGGATTTTACAACGAGTATCCAGAAAAGAAAATCTCAGATTTTGGCAATTTCTTACCTTTACGGCGGGCTGCTTACTTCCAATAACTCAGTCAGTCATTATAAAAATTCAACCTCAATGCAATAATCAATCCCTCATGGAAACCTTCATTGCTTCACGTCTCACACAAGGGAATAAAATATTTCCTTCCAAAATAATCATTGACCAGTTGGGGGTGACCCTGAAAATCCCCGGCCTGTTCAGTGGTAACGAAAAAACGGTGCCATACAGCCGTATTGCATCTGTTGATATTATCTGCCCTTTCGTCGGGTACTCCACCATTATTATTGAAACCACGGGCGAAGGAAATATTGAATCACACGGCTTTACGAAAAGTGAAGTTAAAAGAATGAAAGAACTGATACTTGGGAAAATCTAACTATCTGGAATAGGTTATAAGATATTCTTATATGTATCTGCAAGGAAAAACAACCGGAAATTGCCATCGTTTCCGGAATGATATTCTCCGTGGAACACAAACCAGAATGTCAGATATCCCACTACTGGATATACCCATCCCGCCATTCAGGTAATCAAAGTATTTTTTCCTGCACTCCGTATTTTTCTTTTAAAAAGAAATATCTTTACAAGATTAATATACTAATAAAACGCTGATAGCATGGAACACAAAATCTGGTTTGAGGAAGAGCACCAACTTCTTCATATACAAATTCATGGAGAACTTTCTACTGAAGATTCTCAGTATATGGGCAACAAAGCTATAGAGTTACTTGATGGGAAGCCTTATCGTCAATTAATCATCGATTTGAGCAAATTCAATAATATCATAAGCCGCGAAACACGTTCAAGAGCAAACGAACTGCTTAATATAGCGGGGATCACCGACGTTGGATTTGTCGGAGCAAATGCTGCCGGGCGTATGCTTGCAAAAGTGCTGATGAAACTTGGCTCCCTGAAAGCAGAATCCGATTTTTTTAAAAGTTTTGAAGAAGCTACTAACTGGTTAGAGAAAAGGAGAAAAAAATAATGAGTGAGATTTCGAATATTAAAGACCTTAAGAGAAGGATTGACCGTATTGAAGATACACTTGCATCAGTTGCTGCTGGTGATATGGATGCACGCGTACAATCCGAAACAGAAGACGATCTGAGTGGCATTGAGGCTGCCATCGACCTGCTTATTAACGACCTTACGGACGAGCTACGCCAAAGGGAGAAAATGCAGAAAGAGTTGGAAGACAAATTGTCGAAAATCACGGAGCAGCAAAAAACCATACTGCAACAGCAGGAAGACCTTCTCGAATTATCGAGCCCTGTAAGCAAGGTGTGGGACAATATCCTGATACTTCCCGTAATCGGGACACTCGACAGCCAGCGCACCCAGGTAATGATGGAGAACCTCCTTCAGAAAATCGTGGATACCGGTTGCACGATCTCCATTCTTGATATTACAGGTGTTCCAACTGTGGATACACAGGTGGCCAATCACCTTTTAAAAACAGTTACAGCAGCCCGCCTTTTGGGGGCCGAATGTATTATTTCAGGAATTAGCCCTGCTATAGCCCAAACTATTGTTCACCTTGGGATTGACCTCTCGGCGATACGGACAAAGGCTACCCTGCAGGATGCCATGATCTTTGCAATGAAGCAGAATAAACGTGCCGACGAGATCCGCTTGCTGAGCAGTACTGCCCTTCCTGGCGAAAAAGCAGATTACTAAGCTGTTTGAATTTGGCAAATTATTTATCAGGAATTAGAAGTCCTAAGATGGGAGACGGAAGACGGGAGAGAACCTAATTGAAGTTTAAATGCCCTATGGTATAAATTCAATTCCCGATTCTTCTTTGCTGTTTTCGGCTCTCTGGCTTTTCTTTCTATCTCCTCACCGGGACTTATACTTACTATGTAAATAGAATCAATGAACATGGACTTTCACGAAAAAAGGATTCCAATAATCAAGATACGCGATTACCTGATCGTATCCATACAGGTGGATATGCACGACAAACTGGCCATACAGTTGCAATCGCAGATTCTTGAAGAAATAGCTAAAACCAGGGCTAAAGGGGTTTTAATCGATATTTCGGTGCTCGAAATGGTCGATTCATTCATTGGCCGCATGCTTTCGGGCATGGCCTCCATGGCAGCTGTCATGGACACTTCGGTGGTAATTGTTGGCATGCAGCCAGCCGTTGCCATTACTCTGGTAGAACTTGGACTCGAAATGCCCGGGGTTGACACGGCTCTCAACATGGAAAAAGGCATGGAAATGCTCGAGAGAAGGCTGAACGACCGTAAAAATGACTTATATTAAGACTTGTTTTAATGCAGGAAATTGCAACTGATATAAAATGCGAATTGCTTGGCAAGTTCACCATCCAAACCGAATACGATATTGTAACGGTGAGGCAGACTATCAGGCTATACGCTAAACAAGCGGGGATGGGCATTGTCGACCAGACACGCATTACCACTGCCGTAAGCGAGTTATTCCGCAACATGTACAATTATGCAGGAGGAGGAGAAGTGATCATCGAAAGAGGTGAAGTCGAAAGCCATGATGCACTGATCGTTACCTGTGTAGATGAAGGCCCCGGGATTGAAAACCTGGAATTGGCCATGAGCGATGGATATACATCCGGTATGGGGATGGGATACGGTCTGCCCGGCGCAAAACGGCTGGTCGACCGTTTCGAAATCCAATCCAAAGTAAATGAAGGGACCAGCGTACGTATCATGAAATGGAAGTAAACCGAAAAAATATACTTAGCCTGCAAATTGAGGTAGAATCTGACGTGGGAGTCTGCCGGCGTAAGGCCGTGAGCCTCGCTGCCCAAATGGGGTTCGACGAAGTAAAAACCGGGGAGATAGCCATTATGGTTACCGAATTGGTAACCAATGTAATAAAGCATGGAGGAGGCAAAGGCAAACTGGTGATCTGCCAGTATTCCGATGCCCAGGAACACAAGGCAATTGAAGTATGGTGCTGTGATTCGGGTACAGGGATCAGCGATTTTCAAAAAGTACTACAGGACGGGTATACAGGGAAAGGATCACTTGGCATCGGTATGGGCACCATCCGGCGTTTTTCGGATGAGATGGAAATCAACCCTCCCATTGACCCGGGTTTCAGGGATACCTTTTTTTCGGATTACCCCTTGTTTAAAAACTGCATCCGCACGCTTAAATATTTGCCAAATAAAAACTGGATAGGGACCAACCGCAGGCTGGAAATCGGGGCTGTTTCGCGGTGCAAGCCCGGAGAAGTGTTGAATGGTGACGCTTACCTGGTCAACCACCTTGGACCAAACCTATGTTTTGCAGCTGTAATCGACGGTCTTGGGCATGGCAGTGAAGCCAACCTGGCATCGCAATTGGCCCGGGAGCAGATTATCCTTAAACAGGATCTGCCTGTGAATACTATGATGCAATACGTTCACCGTTCACTGCAAGGCACGCGTGGCACGACCATTGGATTGATGCGTATTGATACCGAAGCTCAGAAGCTTTCCTTTTCCGGGATTGGTAATATAGAAGCATTTTTATTCTCTCCCGAAGGCAAGAAAAACCTTCTTTCGTTCGGGGGAATTATGGGGCATAATATGCGGACTCCAAGGGTTTTTGAACTGGACTTCAAACCCGGCGATACCGTTTGCATGTATTCCGATGGGATTACAACCCGTTGGAAAATTGACGATTTGGACTGGACAGTACATCCACAGAAAAACGCAGAATATATTATAAACCAATTTTCGAGGCTGAACGACGATGCTACAGTTCTTATCATCCGCTACACTTCATAAGATAGGCGAAATACAGGTACAGTTTGAATCCGATGTGGTTCGTTCGCGCAACCTGGCTTCGTTACTTGCTACCGAACTGCAGTTCGATAAAACAACCTGTATACGGGTTGGCACAGCCGTATCCGAATTGACCCGTAATATCATCGAGCATGCCCATGGCGGCAAAGTGGAATTCCACATAGCCGTCCGGAAGGAATCCTCCGATGGGGTTGTCATTGTTTTTTCCGATAACGGACCTGGTATTCGCGACCTGGAAGCCATACAATCAGGAAACTACCATTCGAAAACCGGGATGGGGGTTGGTTTGATGGGTTCACAGCGCCTGATGGATGATTTCCATATACAGTCGAAAGCCGGCAAAGGCACAACTATTACCACGGCTAAATGGCTCCCCCGCTTCTCGTCCCGGCACGAAAAAGCCAGGTTGACCGAAATCCATTCGGCTTTTCAAAAAACAATTGAGCGTGGCGATTCCAGCATGGTCGACACGATTAACTCCCAAAACAACGAACTCATATTTCTCCTGAAGCAAATCCAGGAGCGTAACAACCAGATCGAGACCATCAACCATGAACTGGAAGAAACCAACCGGGGAGTCGTTGCACTGAACCGGGAGTTGCAGGATAATGCCTCTGCCATCGAAAAAGCCAAACTGGAGGCTGAACAGGCAAACAGGGCCAAGAGTGATTTCCTGGCCAATATGAGCCACGAAATAAGGACCCCTATGAACGGGATTATGGGTATGCTCGACATTGTTCTGGGTACTGACTTGAGTAACGAACAATTCCAGTTCCTGAAAATGGCCAAGGATAGTGCCGATATTTTGTTGAGCCTGTTAAACGATATCCTTGACTTCTCAAAAATTGAAGCCGGGCAACTGGAACTCGAAGAAATTGATTTTAACCTGCACGAAATCATAGAAGGAGTGGCTGATGTAGTAATTCAAAAAGCCGAAGACAAAGGCCTGGAACTGAACGTACTGATTAAAAATGACATCCCGCCTTTCTTATTGGGTGACCCGATACGCCTCCGGCAGGTCATTATCAACCTGGTAAGCAACTCCCTCAAATTTACCGATATGGGAGAAGTAACAATTACCGCCTTTAATAATTCAGCTCATGTGCCAGCCAACCATCCTTTGCAGGAAGGTGAGCTGGAATTGCTTTTCTCTGTTCAGGATACCGGCATCGGGATTCCCGAAGAAAGGCAAAAAGCCATCTTCGAAAGTTTTTCACAGGCCGATACTTCCACAACCCGGAAATTCGGTGGCACCGGCCTGGGCCTGACGATCAGCAAAAACCTGGTTGAACTCATGAACGGTGAAATATGGGTTGTGAGTAAAGACGGAAACGGAAGCACTTTCTTCTTTACAACCCGGTTTAAAATCTCCGATAAAAATAAGGGCACCAGCGTAAACATCCCTAAAGAAATCAAAGGCTTACGAGTCCTGGCTGTTGACGACAATAATACTAACCGGGTAATACTGTTCGAAATCCTGAAAAATTTTGGTATTGTAGCCGATATATTTGAAACTGCAAAAGAAGCTCTTACCGCGATGCAATCCGGGGAACCCTATAACCTGATCATTTCTGATTTTCTTATGCCTGAAATGAGCGGGCTTGAATTCCTGAGAGAAGTGCGCAAAACCAGCGCTATTCCTGCCATTGTGCTGACATCAGTCGGGGCCTGGGGCGAAAAGAGCCTGTTTAAACAACTCACCAATATCATTTATCTTACCAAACCCGTAAAACAATCGGTATTGTTCAATTCAATTGTTGAATTAATAACGGGAACTACTGAATTGAAAATCAACAATAAAGAAAATAAACCTGAGTGTTTTAAATATCCGCGGCTGCGGACCTTGCAGGCTGATACCCGCATATTACTTGCCGAGGATAATATTATCAACCAGCGTATTATTTCGGCGCTGATCCAAAAAACAAATTTAGTTATGGATATTGTTTCCGATGGTTCGGAAGCTGTTCATGCTGTCAGGAGCAAT
>JBAXXB010000250.1:0-7113 GCA_037128115.1 Bacteroidota bacterium | reverse complement strand
AGGTTATAATCTGCCTCCCCTGAAATCAGGGGAGGTGCCGACAGGCGGAGGGGTAATCTCTGTTCGTCAGTACCTTTTTAAGAATTCAGGATACTAATAAGCCTCTATGGAGCCCCAAAAACAAAAAGTAATATAACGAAAGTGTAATTGTTCTGTCTTATTTAAAATACCCTCCCCAGCCCTCCCTGAAATCAGGGAGGGAGTGGTTTGTTCCAAATTAACAGATTGTTGTGCTGTAGGTTATAACCTGCCTCCCCTGAAATCAGGGGAGGTGCCGACAGGCGGAGGGGTAATCTCCGTTCATCGAGACAGGGATCAGGATTTGGGGGTTAGGAGTTAAGGAAACAGGGAAATAAGAGATGGCAGGAAGAGTATTGTGCCAAATTATTAACAGGGGTTGGGGGTTAGGGGTTGAGGAGACTGGGGAATAAGAGATGACGGGAAGAGTATTGTGCCAAATTATTAACAGGTGTTGGGGGTTAGGGGTTAAGGAAACAGGGAAATAGGAGATGGCAGGAAGAGTATTGTGCCAAATTACCAGATTGTTGCTCTGTTTGTAATAATCCGTTGGCTGTTTTAAAAGTGAAAAATTAACCGCAGAGAACCGCAGAGGAAAATTGCAAAGAACCGCAAAGCATTAATTTGCATAATAACTCTGCGCAACTCTGCTCCTTCTTTGCGGAACTCTGCGGTAAAATGACTTTTGATACAGCCTCTGACTACAGGCGGAGGGGTACTACCCGTTCATCGAGACAGGGGGCGGGGGGGTGGGGTTAGGGGTTAAGTAGAAAAGGAATTAAGAGATGACAGGAAGACGCATGATGGCGAAAAGCTGTCTGCGCCTTAACGATTAAACCAGAACCTTCCTTTGTGAACTCTGTGCCTTCTCTGTGAAACTTTGTGCCACAGCTTTTTCCATTAAAACGAAAAACAACTAAGTCAAACGCTTAGTAATATGGCATTATATACTAGTTTGATCAAACTCCCGGTATTTTATGCACCAGAACAACAGGCTTATAACCGGCAATCGCAGTATTTCCCGTGCTTAGCATCCTCCCCCCGAAGAGCCAGCCTTTTTAACCGGGGCTACAGTCTTTTTCTCTGTTTTGGCAGCATCTTTTACTGCAGATATTGGTGCGGAAATCGCTTTCAAAGCAGCCGTGTCGATCAGCGAAGTTTCGCTTAAAGCGGGTAAAAGCCTGGTGAGCGAATCAGCATGTTCCATATCAAGCTGCGCGTAACTGCCTGTATACAGCAAGGCATTTTGGTATCCCGTTTGCCGGAGCAGCATCCAGGGTCCGTTGGCCTGCTGTTGGGTTTCGCCGTATAGTACAGCCGTTTGCCCTGCTTTTTCAATATCCCTGAAGATGGATTTGCTCTGCTTCGTAAAAAGCTCGCGAACCGGGATATTGACTGCATTTTTTACATGACCGCGGCCAAAGACAAGTGAATTCCGCACATCAATAAAAACCGTTTTCCCGGCACTTTCTTTGAGCAGCACTGCCGCCTGGGCAGGGGTTACCAGCACGGCAGTATCATGAAGCAAGGCCAGGCTTTGGGAAGGCGTGAGCGTATATTTAACGTCGGGGCGCCTCAGGGTGATAAGGCCAAAAATAATTACCAGCACGAAGGCAAGAACTACCATCGTGAGCCGGTTGGTTTTATTCAGTTCTTTCATACTATTTTCTGTTTCGCAGGTAGTTTAACATCCGCCACCCGACTTAGCGCCGGATGCCTTTTTAACAACAGTAACAGTCTTCTTTTCCGACTGGGTGGCCGGTGCACCCGATTCGGGGTTGCCGAAAAAATGCTGGCATGCCGCCATCCGGAAACGATAGAGCTGCATGGCTTCGGAAGGAGCTGTTTCGGCAGGCATCCCCGCTTTCACAATGGTATTGAACCAGGTATTTACACCGCCTTTCATAACGTAGATACGCTGCATTCCCAGCCGTTTGCAAAGTATCCAGGCCTGGTCGGAACTAACCCCGGCACCGGAGCAGAAAACCTTGTCCATTTCTTTCTGGCCCAGTGTCTCCATCGAAGTGGCTGTAAGCAGCGAATCCAGCGGGATGTTGATGGCCCCGGGAATGGCAAAAACATGAAACTCCGCCTCAGGCCTCAGGTCGATAAGCAGCAGGGCAGGGTCTTTTTTTACCAGCCTGTCGGTAATATCGTCGGTCGATAAAAAGCGGGAAGGATCGTCAATAGCCGAAAGCAGCAGTTCGGGTTGTAGTTGTTTGCTGGTATCCTTAGCAGGCATAAAGAGTATGCCTGCGCCAAGGGCGAGTGCAATGCCGGTTAATAACAGGTATTTTTTATTCATCATCCAAATGTTTAATACTCAACTTTCCTGACTTTCTTTTCCACAAAGGCAGCGCCATAGAACATGCCGACCGCAGCCACTATCAGCAGGAAGGCAAAGACGGTGTCGCGCATGCCCAGCATGTCGTAAATCTTAGCCCCGCCCAGGTTGTGGCTGTTGTAGATTCCCTGGAATAAAGGATAAAGTTCGGAGAAGATAAAAACTCCGATAAACAGGCCGCCGCTAAAAACCATGGCATCTATCTTTCCTATGGCCACCCCGCAAAAGCTGGTTCCAGGGCAGAAGCCGCCCAGTGCAAAACCAAATCCCATAATAATGCCTCCTATGATGGCCGACATCACATAGTAGGGATTGATATAAAGCATGGAAGCATCCATCCAGCCCATGTAATCGAAATAGAATATCCCGGTCATTGCCGTAATGGCCGCGGTGAAGAACACCCGCAGCACTACAAAATCGTAACCGAAAAAAGTCCCCATGATTTTACGTGAGGAAGAAAAACCGGAGGCTTCGAGCGCAAAGCCGAAACCCATACCCAGCAACAATGCAATTACATTGTTCCAGGTTTCGGGTATAACACCCATAGGTATAAGAGGTCCTACCATATGATTATTCTTTTAAATGCGTTTGAAATTATGCTTTATCAGTTGATGATGGCTTAGCACATTTGGCGTCAGCCTGTTGAGGTGTGATGTATGATTCTCAGACCTGCCTTTGATGGCATTAAATCCATAGTTTTTTGAAGATCCATGAGAAAAAGTAAGCGGATCCGAAAATGGCCATCATGGTAATAATGCCCGAGGCCGAAAGCACAGCCATGCCGCTCAGGGCGGCGCCGCTGGTACATCCCCTGGCAAACTGGGAACCGATACCAAATAGTATTCCGCCTATTAACGCAGCAACGAGTCTTTTTTTGCTGGTAATCTTAGGTGAATGTTCCACCTTAAATTTCAATCGCCCGTACAGCGCCCCCGACAGAAATCCCCCGGCCATAACACCTAATACCTCAAATACCAGCCAGTTGCTCATCGGGCTTGCATCATCGCTCAGGAATTTGCTGTAATATTTATTGGTTTCGGCATGCAGCGGGGCTACCGAATGAACGGCCGTAACCACGGTGCTTTTAACGGCCCCGCTGGCACCCAGCCCGCGCCCGGTAATATAATACGTGCTGAAAAGCACTAGCCCCAGCAATACACCCCCGAGATACGGATTGATGTAAAAGGAGCCATCTCGTTTCATCTTTTCCATGATTAACAGACTTTTATAACAGCTTAAAGAGGTTTATAAATTTGAACATCTTACACATGCGGGGTAATTATTTGAGCACTTGCTTTGCACCTTATTCCTGTTTCACCCTGCGTACAGTGTTTTTCATTAATCAGCATCCCATATTGACGCTGTTTATTTAATAGAGGTATCGCGTGATTTGCCCGGCTTCCACCATAATAAAGCGGAACATAAGCCCCCCGAACAATACCAGTATTACCGGAATAATGACAGGGATATGGTAGCCTATTCTTTCGAGGACTTCGAGAACGGCAGGGAATATGAGCCCAAGCAGTATCACAAAAACCCAGAACGAAACTGTAAATTGTCCACCCAGGAAGATAGAAGCGGCATCGATCTGCACCTGCGAACCGGCCTGCGATCCCATGATCATATGCGTAATAAAGAACAGTTCAACCACGATAAGCAGCAGATCGATCCAGCTCATGGTGCGCCTTTCGTGGCTGCTTTTGCTCATAAGCAGTATGGTAGCCGCCCCGGTCGAAAGCCCGGATACCAGGAACAGTGGCCCTAATATGGGGTTGTTCCACAACGGGCGGGCATTGAAAGCCGAAAGCAATATGCCGGTATAAATCCCCAGTATTACCGACAGCACGACAATCATCCAGGCCATCCAGAGGCGGTAGCGGATCACAAAAGCCTCAAATTTTTCAAGAAAATCATATTTCCATTTCCAGGAAGGAACAAGTTCTTTCAGGTAACTGGCTACCCAGATCATGGAAAGAGGCGTGATTGCCATCAGCACCCAGGCGCCCCACGACATGGGTGACGTAAAGCGTATGGTGGTGTAGAGCTGCCAGAAAAACAGCTTGTGTTTCAGGTCGAGGAAGAGGGCGAACAATCCTAATACAAGAGCGATGGGCGCAAGGATAGGAGCCCTTTTAACCGCGGTTGACATTTCTTCCTCTTTACCCAGTATGTAAAACAACCCGGCAAAAAACAGGATTCCCGCCGCCAGGCCTCCCAGGAAAAGGTACAAAGGGATCTGCCAGTGCCAGATATTGAGATAGGGGTCTATGTTGGGTATATTGCGCCCGCTTGCAAATATTTCTTCTTTCATAAGTAACTGATTATTTATGTTTTATCAGATAAGGTAAAAGATTTGGGGTTTGGTTCCCGCTTCGGGGGCCAGCGATTTGAACTTGCGGTTCTTCAGCACATTGGTGATTTCCGAATTGGGATCGTCGAGGTCGCCAAAATACATGCATTTGGTCGGGCAAACGCTCACACAGGCCGGTTTTCCCCCTTTGCGGACGCGATGAATACAGAAAGTACACTTATCCACATACCCATCCGGATGTGAATACCTGGCCTCATAGGGACAAGATTGAATACAGGCCCCGCAACCTATGCATTCGTCGTGGGTAACCAGCACTATGCCTCCATCCTCGAAATGGCTTGCACCCGTAGGGCAGCAACGCACGCAGGGAGAGTTTTCGCAATGGTTGCAGCGCTCCGAGCGCAATTCTATGCTTACGTTCGGATAGGTTCCGTCAACCGTTTCGCTTACCCAGTCGCGGCAAAAGCCGATTGGCACATTATTTTCGGTCTGGCAGGCAACCACGCAGTCGCTGCACCCCACGCATTTGCGGGTATCTATCGCCATTGCATATCTCATGACTCTGTCTCCTTTCGTGGATCTTCTTTAAGAAAAGTTATAAAATTACCACGCATCCCTGTACCTCCCATGATAGGATCGGTCATTACGTTGGTCACCATTTCGGTATCATTGGCGCCACGTCCATAAGCCAGGTGCAGGGGTTTGTGGTGGTGCCCGAATCCATGGACGATATACACCGAATCCCAGCGTATGCGCTCAGTAACCCTCACCTTGACAGGAAATGTGGAAACCACACCATCCTGGTTTTTCAGCCAGACATACTGGTTTTTCTTAAAGCCCCATAAGCCGGCAACCTCCGGGTTTACCCATACTGCATTTTCAGGCATCAGGGCTACCAGGTTGGGATTGTTGGCCGTACGGCTGAAGGTATGCATAGGGGCACGCCCATAGATAAGCCTGTAAAACCGGTCTTCCGGCTCAGGATGTGGCGTAAAAACAGGCATGGAGTCGAAGCCCCCGGATTTCAGTTCTTCCGAATTGAGTTGAATCTTACCCGAAGCCGTTTTAAACTGGTGGTCTGAACCTGGTTCTATATATAAAGGGCTTTTTCGCGAAAACTTCTTCACCCCGGCATGCTCCATCTCCGTGAGCGTAAGCCCGTTTTGTTTCAACTGCCAGCTGATGACTTCCTTGTAATCCTGGTAATTAAAATAGGCACCGAGTCCCAGGCGTTCGCCTAACTGTTTGGCTATCCACCAGGCGGGTTTGGTCTCGTACAAGGGTTCAACCACGGGCATGCGTAAGGCAACTGTAGGTTCGCGATGGGCCGAAGCACGAAGATCGTCGTAGCGTTCCAGGTAAGTACATTCGGGAAGAACCACATCGGCAAAGCCGGTAATCTCCATGGGCATGGTATCAACAACCACCAGGAGTTCAAGTGAGTGTATGGCCTTCATAAGCTGTTCCTTTAATGGAACCGAAACCACCAGGTTAGTGCCCGAAACTATCCAGCCCCGGATCAGGTGCTCCTTCCCGGTTTCGGGTATGGAGGCCTCGATCACCGTATTGGTAACAGCTTCTTTGGCAAGCGGGTATCTGCCGTTCAGGGTATCCTGCCACGACCAGGCCGGTTTGGGAAACTCAGGATGGGGGAACTCAGGGAATTTGATCCCTTCCTTGAAGAATATTCCACCACGGCTGCCCCAGGAGCCCAGCAGGGCATTGAGTATGGCAATTGCTCGCGAACGTTGCACATCGTCGCCGTACCAGGTAGTGTGACGACCCGGGTGTATGAGCGCCGACGGGGCTGCATTAGCCATTTCGCGGGCTGTGAGCCGGATCAGGTCGGGTTTTATAGTAGTAATGCCATAGGCCCATTCGGGTGTGAAATCCTTCACATGTTCCTTTAATTCATCTAAGCCTTCGGCATATTTAGTTATGTATTCCTTGTTGTAAAGCTCATCATAAATCAGCACATGTATCCACGATAGCAACAATGCGATATCTGTTGAGGGTTTTATAGGAAGCCAGTACTTTGATTTGCTGGCAGCTGTCGATAGCCGTGGATCCACCGTAATAATTACAGCACCCTTATCAATGGCTTCCGACATTTCCTGTACCTGCCCGTTGTGCATATTTTCCCCTATATGCGAGCCAATCAGCACCAGGCAGCGTGTGTCGCGTATATCGGTAGCCTCGGGACTGCCCACCGATTCGCCGAAGGTAAGGTCAAACCCGGTATCGCGCGGACCGCGGCATTGCGCAAACGAAGGAGCGGCAACATTGTTGGAACCAAACGCATTCAGCAGGTGGGTAAAGTAGTGACCTGAGGATCCATGGTTAAAAAGCGCCATACTTTCCGGCCCATGTTCTGCAGCAATACTTTTCATTTTTGCGGCTATGAATGCGAGCGCCTCGTCCCAGCTGGCTTCCCTGTAGG
>JBAXXB010000249.1:0-7119 GCA_037128115.1 Bacteroidota bacterium | reverse complement strand
CATGGACCTTGGTGTCGTAATCATACTTACGGAGCAGTGAACTGGGTGTAACCAGGAGAATTGAGTTATCAGTCAGGCTGACATAAGAACCCTGAATCCGCTTCGAAAAACCTGTACTCAGCTTAACATCAGCAGGTTGCGGCTTATCAAATGTGGCCGGCGGCTCGCATGAATGAAGTAAAATCAATGCAAATGAAAACAGGATGAGCTTTTTCATATAAACCAGGATTTAGGGTATTAACGTGTATTGATTAGCGGAAAGTATGTCTGTAAATAATAATCCTTTTGGCATAATAAAGCGTTAAAACGCTTACTGATTTTTAGTGTTACTAAGCCCTATTTTTCTTACTTTCATCCCCTGAATTAAAATACTGAAATGGAACAAACTGAACCCAGGATTGAAGCAGAATGGCTCGAAGTGTTAAGACCTGAATTCAACAAACCTTATTTTAAAGACCTGAAATTATTCCTCCAGGAAGAGAAAAGGCAATACCGCGTTTATCCTCCGGGTAACCGTATTTTCGCAGCGTTCGAATATACTCCATTCAGCAAGGTGAAAGTAGTCATACTTGGCCAGGATCCCTATCATGGTGACGGGCAGGCGCATGGCCTCTGCTTTTCGGTGCCTGACGGGATTGCACTCCCCCCTTCCCTGGTTAACATCTACAAAGAACTCAGCACCGACCTGTCTATCCCGGTTCCCAGTTCGGGCAACCTTGAAAAATGGGCACAGCAGGGAGTACTGCTGCTCAACGCCACCCTTACCGTTCGCGCCAACCAGGCCGGTTCGCACCAGCGCCGGGGGTGGGAAAATTTCACCGACGAAGTCATCAGGCAACTATCGGCCAGGCATAGCGGGTTGGTTTTCATACTGTGGGGCAGCTATGCCCAGGCAAAGGAAGCCCTGATCGACACAAAGAAACATTATGTCCTGAAAGCAGTGCATCCCTCACCGCTATCCGTGTACCGTGGATTTTTCGGATGCCGGCATTTCTCAAAAACCAATGAATTACTTGTCATGAACGGGAAGGAAGCAGTTGACTGGAGGCTGGAATAGATAGAAATAAGGGGTTAGGGAGGAGGAGTTGGGGGTTAGGGAGGAGAAATTTACTGCATGAGGTAACAAGTTCAATCGAAGGTGCTCCATACAAAAGAAACACTACATATTATTCCCCCGGTCCAAAGCCCTAAATCCCACGCCCTAACCCCCAACCCCTAACCCCTAAAAAGCCATGAGTCACGAAGCACAATGGTATAACACACTGAATGACTTAAGAGTACAATGTGTACTCTGCCCTCATAACTGTATACTGGGTGAAGGGAAAACAGGGATTTGCAGGGTGCGAAAAAATAGGGATGGCAAATTGCTGACCGAAGTTTATGGTTTTGCTTCGGCTATACACACCGATCCAATCGAGAAAAAGCCCTTATACCATTTTCACCCGGGATCATCGATACTATCGCTGGGCACTTATGGATGTAACCTGCGTTGTTCTTTTTGCCAGAATGCCTCAATCTCCCAAACCGGGGCTGATTCCAGCCTGCCAAGGATGTATAAAACAACGGAACAAATTGTTCAGGCAGCATTAAACGTGCCCGGAAATATCGGCATTGCCTTCACCTATAACGAACCCGCAGTATGGTTCGAATATATGTCCGATATAGCAAAGCTTGCAAAAAAGTCGGGGCTGAAAACGGTAATGGTAACTAATGGGTATATTAATAAGGAACCACTCCTTGCCCTGCTCGAATATATTGATGCCTTCAGCGTGGACCTGAAAGCATTTACTGAAGATTTTTATAAAGAACAAACATCTTCGGAACTTGAACCAGTGAAAGAAAATCTACGGCAAATCAGCCTTGCCGGCAAGCACCTCGAAATTGTAAACCTGCTGATTCCAGGCCTTAACGATTCCGAAAACGACTTCGAAACCATGGTTAAATGGATAGCCCGCGAACTGGGAAAGAAAACTGTTCTTCATATTTCAAGGTATTTCCCAAGCTATAAACTAGCTATTGAACCAACCTCCGCTTCAGCCATCCAAAGGGCAAAGAGCATAGCCAAAAAAGAACTCCTGTACGTTTATGCTGGAAATATGCAGGATGAAAATAACGACACCCACTGCCTAAACTGTAACAACGTATTGATATCAAGATATTTATATCATACATATACAGCAGGATTGGATAAAGAAGGGCGATGCAGGGCCTGTGGTGAATATTTTCTTAAAAAAACATAATTTCTCTTTCAGTTTAATTTGTTTTAGACTACTTTTGAAAACTCGGTCATAGCTAAGTCATAGAATTTCAAACATACTTGCACCTAAATCCTTTTCATGACATTACAAAAAACAGTAGTTAATTTATTTATTTCATTGGTATTCAGCGTATCAGGAAGCATGGCCATGGCCCAGCAACTGGTTAGTGAACCTGCCGGGGGAATAGATGAGAACGAACTGGAAGCATCAGAATTAATGCTTCCCCCATCAAATTCGCCCCTTCCAACTTCGCTGGACATGCCGGTATTGAATGCATATTATACCAGTTGGGACACACTTTGCGTGCGGCGTTATTCCGAATCCCCAGTTATGACAGCTGATTCGACCAGGCTGCCACTGTTTAATGCTTACTCAACCGGTTTTGTATTTCCGGTTGAAGGAACTTTTTTATCACCTTTTGGATACCGTGGCCGTCGCGTTCATGCGGGTGTAGATATTAAACTTGAAGCAGGTGATCCTGTAAGTGCTGCATTCGATGGAGTGGTGCGTATGGCACGCAACTATTCGGGATACGGGAATTGTGTTGTAATCAGGCATTATAACGGGCTTGAGACCCTGTATGGCCATCTTTCGAAGATAAAAGTTAAAGTAAATCAGCAAGTTAAAGCCGGCGACATTATTGGACTCGGTGGGCATACCGGGCGGGCTACCTGCAATCATCTTCATTTCGAAACCCGCTTCCAGGGCAAAGCATTCAATCCCAGGCAGATGATTAACTTTGATACCTACAACCTGGTGGCGGATACTTTCACGGTAACCAAGGCTACCTATGGATTATCGCGAGATTATGTACCAGGAACTTCCGCAAACATCAAGTTCAATGATGATGGCAAAGTCTATTCCAAATCCAGGGCTAAATCATCAAAGTGTGGAAAATATTATACCGTGAAGAGTGGAGATACCCTGGGTGCAATTTCAAGAAAATACGGTACTTCGGTAAAGCAGATTTGCTCTATCAATGGAATAAAACCAACCAAAAACCTGAAAATCGGATCAAAGCTTAGGGTTCATTAAACTCTGAATATCACTTTTTAATGTAATTCGGGGCCGGCATTTTCCGGCCTCTTTTTTTTGTAATTTTATCCCCGAATTAACCCCGGATCATTTTGGAATTTTCTACAAAATATACTATTCGCTTTTCAATCCTGATTTCCGTACTTATCATCTTGTTTTCAGGATGTAATTCTTCCCTCCGTATCACAGGAATGGACATTAGCAGCATGTATTCCGGCCAGAAAGATAATTCCTTACACATAAACCAGTTATATAACTTAAATGATAGCCTTTCGACAGTCAGCATTATTATCCCGGCCGGTTTGATACTACCCGATCCCCTGACTAAAAAATATACTCAGAAAGGCACCCTCAAATATGAAATTATAGGAGAAGGAAAACGTATCGGGCTGATCGACAGTGCTACTTTCGCCATTGCAGATACTTCCGACAACCTGAGTTTTATAAGCAATACATGGACTTTCAGGGCACAATCAGGGATGGATTATTTTGTAAAGGCAACCTATACTGTTCCCGGTAAGTTAGATGACTTACTGCTGTTAGAATATTTCAGTAAGAAAAATCATTTCAGCCAATCCTGGTGCCGATTTCAGACTGAATCGGGTGAATACCTTTCGGGTAACAACACTGCATATTCCAGGCCATTACGGCTTGTTACACAGGATTCTACTAAAGGCAAATTACTTGTAAAATTCTACACACGTAATTTCCCTGATCCTATTCCCCCTTTCGTCGAACAATACAGGGCACTTTTCAACTATGTTCCCGACAGCACTTTTACCCTTGAAAGCACAAACGGGAAGTCAGCATATTTCATTCCCTCGAATACGGGGTTTTATTTTTTCCAGGCTGAGGCTTCGCTGATGCAAGGGCCTACCCTGTTTAAGATGAACACAGGCTTTCCGAAAATCACCCAACATTCACTGATGCTGGAGTCGCTCAGGTACATTACTTCCAATAAGGAGTTCGGCCAGATGAGTTCCTACAGCATTCCCAAGGTTGCTGTCGATAGTTTCTGGATAGCGAGTGCAGGTCGTCCAGACCTGGCAACCGAACTCATAAAGAAATATTATTTACGCGTGGAGACTGCCAATAAACTCTATACTTCATATACCGATGGCTGGAAAACCGACCGGGGAATGATCTTTATCGTCATGGGTAAACCTAATAAAGTATTCCGAAGCTTTGACCAGGAAGTATGGATTTATGGCGATTACGACGATCCCAGGGCGCTAAAATTTTATTTTAACAAGGCTCAGAATCCCTTTACCGACAATGACTACGTCCTGATCCGGAACCAGTATTACAAATCCATATGGTACCAGAATGTTCAGATGTGGAGAAGGTAGAAAGAATGAAAAAAGAAGAATAAAAGTGCAACGAACCACTGAATTCCAAGAACCTTAAATATCAAACCCTTTGAACCATTGAAACATTGAACCCTTGAACTCTTCGAACCATTTGAACACTTTGAACGAATCAAACACTAAGGCACTAAGAACACTAAGAGCCACTGAGAATGTAGACAGGCAAATATGACTTCTTTGAACCCTATGAACTCGTATAACACTGTAACGCTGAAACTCTTGAACATTTGAACCTTTTGAACTCGTATAACACTGTAACTCTGAAACGCTGAAACTCTTGAACTTTTAAACCCTTTGAACTCGTATAACACTGAAACGCTGAAACTCTTGAACTTTTGAACCCTTTGAACCCTTGAACTCTTTTAACTCTTTGAACTCTTTGAACCTTTGAACTCTTTAAACCCTTTTCTCCCTTCACCCTCAACCCCCAATATCATACATGTACGAAAAACACTTTAACGGCCCGCGCAAACAACCCGAAAACCTGATTTACGGAATACATCCCATACTCGAAGCGCTGAATGCAGGGAAAGATATTGAAAAAATACTATTGTCGCGTGAACTGCGTAATCCACAGGTCCGGGAAATAACAACCATTGCCGAAGAACGGGAAATTCCCGTCCAGAAAGTACCGAACGAAAAACTCGATTCATTTACCAAGGCCAATCACCAGGGTATTGTTGCCTTTGTTTCAATGATTGAATACCAGCCTATTGAGGATGTGCTTATTCACACTTACGAAGTCGGTCGGCAGCCCATGTTCCTGGTACTCGACCGCATCACCGACGTAAGAAACTTCGGGGCCATCGCCCGCAGCGCCGAATGTGCAGGCGTGGATGCACTGATCATTCCTTCGAGGGGCAGTGCCCAGGTGAACGCTGATGCCATAAAAACTTCGGCAGGTGCTTTAAACCTGATCCCGGTACACCGCAGCCCCAACCTGAAAGACACACTTCGCTACCTGAAGGATTCAGGGGTAAGGATTTTCGCAGTTACCGAGCACGGTAGCACCGACTATGGGAAGACCGATCTCACCGGGCCTATTGCCTTCATACTTGGATCGGAAGAGGACGGAATATCACCCGAATACATGAAACTCTGCGACGACAGGATACAAATCCCCTTAATTGGGACCATTAGTTCATTGAATGTATCTGTAGCCGCCGGTATTATTGTTTTCGAGGCACTGAGGCAAAGGAATAAATAACCAAAGAACTATTGTTTCGGGCCAGGAGTGTTGAATGCATGGTGCTTGCAATTGACTCCCGATCGCCAGGATAAGGAAGTACGAAATACTGATTCATACTATTTTATTCATTAAAGCAATATATTCAATCCTTACTGTAACCACTCTCCTATGAAACTTCGCAGGTACGTTCCGGAGATCATCATTCTGGTATATGCCATTTTGTTTCTGCTTACCAAAAATCCATCCAACCAATGGGACAGGGTAATTGTGAGCGACGGGAAAGGATATTATGGCTACCTGCCAGCGGTTTTCATTTACCATGACACGGACTACGGCTTTATCGACAAATACGAATCAGGGTATTATCCAGCTAGTGGTCAGTTATTTAAGGATTTCATGTTCGATACCGGTCACGGAATTATTAATAAGTATTTCCCCGGCCCGGCCCTTCTCTGGCTTCCGTTCTTCGGGGCTGCCCATGCCGCCGCCGTCATTCTCGGCTTCCCTACCGACGGCTATTCCCTTCCTTATCAATGGGCAATAGCTATTGCCGCTTTTTTTTATTTCTGGCTCGCCCTGCTTATCCTTCGGAAGGTTCTCCGTTTTTTTACCGATAATGAAACGGCCATTGCCTGGTCACTTGCGGCTACCGCCCTGGCTACCAACCTGGTTTATTATACGGTGAACGCCGGCTCGCAGGTGCATGTGTACAATTTTTTCCTGCTCACTGCTTTTATTTACTCCATTCTGGCTGCATCAAAAAAAGGCAAACCGGCTTTTTTTGTTTCCGCTGCTTTCCTGCTTGGGATGGCGATTATCAGCCGGCCCCAGAACGGGCTTATTGTCCTGGCTGTTCCATTCCTTTGCGGAAACAGGGAAGCTTTCTTCCTTTTCCTGAAAAGAGTCTTCACCGACCTGCGTATTTTACTGCCCGCTGCATTCGCACTCCTGATTCCCTTATTGGTTCCTGTAACCTACTGGTACTTAAAAACAGGACACTACCTTGTGTATTCTTACGGAAGCGAGGCATATGACCTAAGTAAACCTCACCTGATGGCCTTCCTGTTCAGTTTCGAAAAAGGATGGTTGCTCTATACCCCCATGGCGGCTTTTGCCAGCCTTGGATTTGTTTACCTTTGGAAAAAGAACCGTTGGCAGTTCTTCTGCTTATCGGCTTTCCTGTTTTTCCTGGTATATTTTATGTCGAGCTGGTGGATATGGACCTATACTTCCTACATCAGCCAGAGGGTGATGATCGATTACTATGCCT
>JBAXXB010000248.1:0-7212 GCA_037128115.1 Bacteroidota bacterium | reverse complement strand
GTTCCTACACCGGCGGTAGTCCATGTTACAACCACAAAGTTGCTGGCTGATGTTCCTCCACCGGTAATGGTACCTCCTGCGGACACGGTCCAGCTGTATGCTGTCATACCATCCTCGGTGAGGTATATGTTGCCTTGTGTATTGGCACACACTGTATCAGGCCCTGAAATTACCGGGTTTGGAATATCGTAAACCATGACGTCAAATTCAGTGGCAGTAACTGAAGTACAGCCATGCGGATCGGTATAACCAACACTCACATGCTGCAGTCCAGTAGTATTCCAGGTTATAACTACGCTATCTGCTGCTGATGTACCACCCGCAGTAACCAAGCCACCGGAAACAAACCAGGTGTACCCTGTCATTCCCGCTTGAGTCGTATATTTATTACCTGTAGAATTAATAATTGCAGTCGAAGGACCAGAAATAACTGGAATTACATTAGGATTGCTGCCAATTGTTCCGTTGGCGATAATGCTCAGACCTGTATTATCCGTGACCGTGACAGTATAATTGCCAGCCCCGGCTGTGAGTGTCTGGCCAATATAGCCCGTATTCCACAAATATAGGAATGGCGCCTGGCCCCCGGTAACATGCGCGGTTAATGTGCCATTACTTACTTTATAACATGCATTTGTGGAATTAAACGCGATAGTAAATCCACCAATCATGGTAGTGGCAACATTATCATCCGGGTTGAACTCCTGAACATTGACATCTACAATCTTACCAATAATAGTAGTCAGGTTGTCGGCTACTACCCATGGCATAATGATGGAAGTGCTGTCGTGAGCAGTTACCGCAATAGGTGACTGACCAAAAGGAATAGTATCTCCATCATTATTTATGTAATAGAATTTAACGGTAGCTGTTGCATTCACATCTCCGTTATTCCCGATCCTGGAATTGATATGAATATAATCTCCTATTGATGGATTTGAACTGGAAGCCGCGAAGAGCTGGAAATAAAGATTGGCCGACTCCCCGACAATCAGGGCGCGTGTTGCTTCATTGTTGCTTTCGTTAATTTCAAATACCTGGTTGTCAGCATCAATAATAGCCCTGATGACATGTGCTCCAGGTAAGGAGGAAGCCCATCTTTTCGGAATCGCAACTGAGGCATGATCACCCGAAGCCAGGCCTGAAACCGGATAGACTTCATCCAGTGTCGTATTATCCAGGATTACCTTCAGTTTCATCTGATCATTTACATTCGAATTTCCAATATTCTCATACGAAACGATAAATGATACAGAATCATTCACAGCCGGGTTTAGCGGATCCGGATTTATGTATTGCGACAGTATCCGCATATCAGCACCATCTATAACCTGAACATCCACTTCAAGTACATTGTTATTTTCGTTGCACTCGACGTATTCATGATCCGGGTCAGCAGTCATGGTAAAATGATAGATGCCGACCTGGAAGAACGTAAACGGCATAGGTAACACAACACCCCATGGGCAATTACAATTCCTGGTAGCATTATTCAATACTGCATTTCCAAGATCCTGTGTGCCGATAATTCCCGGTCCGCTCACTTCAAATTTAACCTTTACAGAATTGGCATCATACAAATGCTGAACATTCAATCCTACGGATAAAGTGGTTGTTTGGCCGACCAGATAGGTTCGTGACCAGAAATTAGTACCGCAATGAGGAACCGGCTGGAATTCCCAGCACATATTGTCGGATGCTTCATTATCCGATTCGTTCCACTCTTCTATAGCATTAGCCGGATCAATTACTGCAGTAAGAATTGTAGTTGCAGGCGCCGGCAGAGGTGCAACAACAGTTACAACTGCTGACTGACCGGGGCTCATATCACCCGGGAACGTCCCTGTGAAGGTGCCGCCGGAGTATGTGAAGTCAACATTAATCGGACCAGTGGCTGTTGCATTTCCATTATTCACAATATTTGCTTTCAGGGTTGCATTGCCTTGGATTGCCGGACCATATGGACTTAGATCCAAACTATGGCAGGATGTAAATGCCAGGTTTGGTTTTGTCACCGGAGGTGTCACAGTACATGTTACTATATTTGAAGTGACAATTAGAACATTGTTCGCTTCGTCGCATTCCGGGTAAACATTATCCGGGTCAACGGTCATCCTGAAAGTATAAGTACCTAGCTCTGTGAACTGGAACTGATCAGGCAAAGACACCACGTAGGGACAATAACAATTGCGTGTAGCATTGTACAATCGTCCTGTACCCAGGTTCTGCCAGCCGGATATCCCAGGCCCGCTTACTTCGAATTTTACATCTACCTGGCTGGCGTCATACAGATGACTGACATTCACGCCTATGTATATGCCGGTAGTTGTATTTAAGCAATGGGTTCCCCAGAAATTACCCCCGCAGATACCCACAGGTTGGAAATCATAACACATGTAATCCGTGGTCGAATTATCCCCGGCAGATTCATTCCATTCAGCCACTGTATTATTTGGGTCAACATACACGGTAAGTTGCGTTCCTAAAGAAGGAACCGGCGCATTAACGTAAACTGTTGCTGACTGTCCGGGTTCAAGGTTGCCATTATATTGGCTTACCCATGTACCTCCGGTGGAGTAGGTAAACCGAACCTCTATAGGCCCGTTAGCTGTTGCATTGCCATTGTTGGTTACATGGGCCACCAGGCTTACATTTGCCACCTGGCTAGGATTAACCGGTAGCACATCAACTGAGTGACAGAAGCTAACTGTCAGGTTCGGCTTGGTTTGCGGAATTACAGGGGTAAGAATGTGGAAATGGGTAGTATCAGTCCCTGTTAAGGTAAAGTCAGTAACCGATGTTGTGATGTGATAAGTTCCCACCGAATCGGTAGAGGGGAAATAAATACTGAAGTACCCCCATGAATTCGTGTAACCGGTATAGGTCCGACCTAATTCAGCTATAGTAAATTCAACCGTAGCACCTGCAACCGTTGAATCAGTCAGCTGAACTGCAAGATCAGTGTACCAGGCCCTGCCAGACAGAACCAGGTATCCATACTGATTTGCATAGGATGAGTGTGGCGATACATCCGACTGTACCACAATTTTACCTGCAACCTGGTAATTGCCGTTTACAAACGGGCGAACGGCGGAGTTATCGAGTTCGTTATTTTCAGCGATAACATTAGTATAGTCTACCGTAACCTCCATTGGACACCAGGCAGGTACTGCCGGCGTTATGATGTTCCATTGCACGGTGCGGGTTTGGTGTGCCGGTAAATTTGCTACTGTTACATCGGGATATACGATGAGCGTATCCCATTGATTTACCAGGTGGCAAACAAAATTTTGGGCATCAAAGTCCGATTCATTATGCACAACTGCCGAAACAGTTACGCTCTGTGACAAAGTTGGGTGAGCAACGCTAAAACTGATATCGTTGGCGAAGAGATAGATATTTGGTTCGTGCAGAACATCAGGACAGTCAAACGGACCGAATGTAGTGGTACAATTTCCTCCACCTCCGGTTACTATCCTGGCTTTCCAGTTAGTCCCGTATGCCAGTCCATTGACTTCAACAAAATAGCGTTTCCCATCTGCTGTGGTAACATCCATAGGATCAGCCTGCGACATGATGATAACACGATCGTTGGCATCCGTAAATCCACCGTTCCCCTCGTAATCGAGTATCAGCCTTGGATAACCTGCACCCGGTAACGAATTGGTCGCATCGAAATAATCTACTTCAAAGTGGAACAGTGTATAAGATGATCCTATAGTAGGTGAAACAATTGAGTTAGTAAATCCCGGGTTACCCGTGTATGCAAAATGCTGTGCCGCAGGATTTATATTGGCATTATTATCATCACAATCCAGGCCGTTATCCACATACCCCTGGGGCTGTGTACAGGCATAGAGAGTAATCTCGGGATTACCGTACCCATCACCGTCGTGATCGATAAAATACAAAATGGCTGGATCGATTGCCAGTGTAACCGCAACGCGGCTCAGGCTCTTACATCCGGTTTGCAAATCCCTGGATTCAGCATAATAAGTCCCTGCTGTCGAGGTTGTGTAAGTTTCATTACCTGACAGTAAAAGACTTCCTCCATAGGCGTAATTATACCAGTCAACTGTGCATCCCGGAGGCGCTAATACGCTTAGAACTGCGGGTAATTCGGTTGAACAAACTGTTTGGTCAATAGCCCTTGTGGGTGGTTCAGGATGTGGATAAACCACCATCACGATGGAGTTTGAAACTGCTACACTATTTGTTGTACATGGCATACTGGAAGTTACCATGCATGTGATGGAATCGTTATTTATTGGGGCATAACTGTAGTTGGAGCTGTTCCAGCCGACATTCAGCCCGTTCACTTTCCATTGGTAAACCGGTGCAGGTCCTCCATTAATAGCCGATGCGGTGAAAGTCACTGTACCTCCCGAACAAGCAGGATTAACAGAGGCTGAAATGGTGAGATACACCGGTAAGTTATTACTTACAGCTACATGCTTTACTGTAGGACTAGCCGGTGTACAACCGTGGTTATCCGTATAGGTGACATCAACAGTGTGTTCCCCGAGTGAACTCCAGTTTACAGTAATGGCATTTGTACCCAATCCATCGGTTATTGAACCACCTTCTGAAACATGCCATATATAACCTGACATGCCTGCTTCGGTAGTATAAACATTATCAGTGGAAGGTATGCCGCATATAGTTGCAGGGCCGCTGATGACTGGAACCGGCAACACACGGACCATGACATTTTTAGTTATGGAATTTGCAGGAGAACATCCGTTTGCATCCGTATAAGTTAGGGATACAATCTTTTCACCAGCGGTACTCCATGTCACATATATATAATTCGTGTCAGCTGCAGAGGTAATGGTACCACCCGAAGAGACTGACCACAAATATCCTGACATTCCAGGTATCGTAGAATAGAGGTTCCGGACTGATGGGATACCACAGATAGAACCTGGTCCCTCAATGGTGGCAGGAATAAACGGATAGACCATTACCTGGAATATGGCTGGGTTAGCCGAAGCACATTGGTTAACCGTAGTATAAGTCACTGTAACGGTTTGTGTGCCGGTTTCAGTCCATATTACACTGATAGCATTTGTTCCAGCTCCTGCTGATATTGTACCTCCAGCAGAGACAGTCCATACATAAGCCGATTTACCAGCTTCAGTGGTATAGATACTTGTTACAGACGGAACACCACATATGGAATGCGGGCCGGTTATGGTTGGAACCGGGATAGCTTCCACATCTACACCCTTAATAGTTGGAGTTAAAGGAGAATTTCCATTAACATCCGTATAGGTGACAGTCACATATTGAGCCCCGGGTATTATCCATTCCACTGTAATAGAATTGGTTCCGGCACCTGCGGTGATCAAACCTCCAGATGAAACGGTCCAAATATAATCATTCATACCACTTTCGGTAGTATAGATATTATCTGGTGATGGTACGCCACAAATAGTTGCATTACCTGTAATGGTTGGTACCGGCAGTGAATATACAATAAGGTTTTTGACAGCCGGGGATTGAGGTGAACAACCGTGACCATCAGTGTAGGTTACACTTACTGTTTTTACCCCAACAGTGGACCATGTTACTGCAATACTATTAGTGTCAGCCCTGGATGTTATTATTCCACCCGGAGAAAGTGTCCAGATGTATCCTGACATTCCTGGTTGGGTGGTATATATATTGCCGGTCGAAAAAACATAGGCGGTATCAGAACCTGTAATTGTAGCGACAGGAAGCGGGATAACCGAAACACTATAAACTGTTGCAGTAGCTGCAGTACAGCCGTTTGCAGTAGTATAGTTGACACTTACATGCTGCATGCCCACTTCATTCCAGGTCACCTTTACGAAATAATCCGTTGCTGTTCCACCAGCAGTTATGGTTCCACCTGCTGAAACGTTCCAGAGATATCCTGATTTACCTTCGTTGGTGTAGTATAGATTTTCAGTTGAATTCTTACACGGTGAAGCAGGACCTGACAGCACCGGAACCGGTGCAGGAGCTTCAGCTATTGTACCTGTTGCTACCATATTCAAACCTGTATTGTCCGTAACTGTAACGGTATAATCACCCGAATATCCGGTCAGTGTTTGGCCACTTGCACCATTACTCCAGGAGTACAGGTATGGAGCTGTTCCGCCCGAGACATGGGCTGTAAGCGTACCGTTATTAACCCTTGGACACGCCGGGGTAGATGTCAGCGTAACATCAAATCCACCAATGACCTCTGTGGCCATATTATCGTAAATATTGAATTCCTGAACATTTACATCCACAATTTTCCCAATGAGGGTAGTTGAATTGTCGGCGACGATCCAAGGCATTAAGATAGGTATGCTATCGTGAGCCAGCACCGAAATGCTCGTCTGCCCCAATGAAGTAGTATCCCCGCTATTATCAATATAGTAGAACTTAACAGTGGCGGTGGCGTTCACATCCCCGTTATTACCAATCCGGGCATTGATATTGATATAATCGCCTAACGGAGGACTTGTATTAGATGCAGCGAAAAGCTGGAAATACAGATTTGCTGATTCCCCTACAATGATCGCCCGTGTAGCTTCATTATTCGATTCATTGGTTTCGAAAACCTGGTTATCGGCGTCAATAATGGCACGGATCACATGGGCTCCCGGAATGCTGCTTGCCCATTTCCTGGGAATCGCTATGGAAGCGTGGTCACCTGTGGCAAGACCATAAACCGGGTAAACCTCATCCAGTGGAATTTCATCCACGTTAACTTTCAGTTTCATCACATCCGTAACATTCGAATTTCCAATGTTTTCGTAGGATACAATGAGTGAAACCGAATCGCCTACACCTGGATTTAACTGATCAGGGTTAATGAACTGGGATAATATCCGCATATCAGCTCCATCAATAACTGTAACATCCACTTCAAGAATGTTATTTGTCTCGTCGCATTCAGCATAAACATCATCCGGGTCAGCTGTCATCTTAAAGTGATAGGTTCCTGCCTCAAAGAAGGTGTAAGGCATAGGCAGCGAAACAGACCATGGGCAATAACAGTTCCGCGTGGCATTATTCAATAACCCATTCCCGAGGTTGGTCGTACCGACTATGCCCGGTCCGCTTACTTCAAATTTAACCTTAACTGGATTTGCATCATACAGATGCCTTACATTCAAACCAACCGATAAATTAGTCGACTGTCCAACGATGTATGTGCGCGACCAGAAATTGGTACCACAATGAGGGACAGGC
>JBAXXB010000247.1:0-7223 GCA_037128115.1 Bacteroidota bacterium | reverse complement strand
GTGATGGTTCCCGCCTGATTTTTCGATTAACATCACAGACCCTGCCAGGTTTTTAATAGAGGCAGTTTTGTTACAGAACGGAATGCAGGTTTCATCCATTTCATCTTTTTCACACCCGGTGACCTGGTGAAACAGGCATTGCCTGCTCGTCATTAGCACTATGGGATGATAGATGCTGTAATAGAGGTCGAAATTACCGGGTTTCTTTATGCCTTTCAGCTGCATCCTGCTGATTTCGTTCGAAATAAATGAACCGGAGCAGCCAAAATTTTCCTTCAGGCACAACAGGCTGAAAGAATTTACCAGGTTAAGGCCCGGCCCGGCAATCCAGGAGATCCCGAGTTTACAGGCTTCGAAGGCTATCCCGCTGTTATCGGTAACAATTCGTCCGGGTTGCAGCTGTTTCAGGAATTTCACTGCAGCAGCATAGTCTTCGCCTATCAATACAGATGGGAACCAGGGAACCAGGTTCGGGTTTTCTGTAAAAAGCGTAATAAACGATTCGTACTTATTGCCGATACTATCGGGAAGCTGGAAAAAGACCGTAGCGTTTGTTCCTTTACAGAGATACAGGTCATTGGCAGCGGATATTAATACCGAGAGGGAGGGCTTTCTATGTTCCGGCTCCGACCTGTTAAGGGCAGGAACTTCGATGGGATCAATATATTCTCTTGATCCATTCAGGATAAATAATAGTTTTCTTTTAATGGAAGTCAGCTCTTTAAACGGCAGATACAGATTGCTTTGCAGTGCATCCAGTTCAAGTTGTTCAATAAAATATTCGGTATCATTCACTGCCTGAATCCTTTTCAGTATCATCTCCCGGTTTAAGGGCTGAGTGCCTTTGCCGGTAAGTGGAATTTCAGAAAATACATCAAATGAGCCTTCAGGGGTTTTAACCGATACTTTTAGCGGCAAACCGCTTTCCCCGGAAATACTTATCTGTAAAGGTACTTTTGCTGTGCTAAGCTGTTTGATTTCATCTTCAACCTTACGGATGATACCGGTTCGTTCGTCGTACACATCTCCTTTGGCCTTTTCGAGGCTTTCAGCGGTATAACTGCCGCTGAGCCCCGATAAATAGATGGCGGAATGATCCCGGGGATTATCGATGAACATGTCCTTCCTGATCTTTCCTTTCAGGAAGGCATTTGAGAAATCGCGGTTAAATACTTTATAGAGTTCAGTGTTATCATTGCTTAGTTCATCCTTCCCGTAAAATCGCTGAATTTGTTTTCGCCAGGCCCCCACTACAGTATACACGTAATGGTATTTCTTGATCCGGCCTTCAATCTTAAGGGAATCAACTCCTGCGTCGGCCAGTTCCCTCAGATCCGTGAAGGCTGAATTATCTTTGAGATTCAGAGGGAATTCTTTGCCTGCACTTGTTGTTTCATACTCATCCCTGCAGGGCTGGCTGCATCGGCCCCGGTTCCCGGAGTTCCCACCATGTACTGAGCTCATGTAACAGAGACCTGAGAATGAAATGCAGTTGGAACCGTGCACAAATACCTCGGTTAACACATTATTTTGATGCGCAACCGCAGTCAGAGCCTTAATCTCTCCGATATTTAACTCCCGGGAGAGATTGACCCGTGTAGCATTAAGTTTACTCAAGAACCGTATTTGCCCTTCATTATGCGTGGTCAGCTGGGTTGAGGCGTGCACGTTGAGCCTTTTATAATAGTTGGACAATATGTACAGCAGCCCTAAATCCTGAACAATGATGCCATCGAGGCCAGTATTGATAAGTTTATTAAGCAAACTTATTACAGCAGGGATTTCGCTGTCGGTAAGAATAATGTTCAGGGTCAGGAAAACTCGGCAGTTAATCTGGTGGGCAAGGTGCAGTATGCCGTTTAAATCGTCGAAACTTATGTTGGCAGCCCGGTTGCGGGCGTTGAACTTATCGAGGCCGCAGTATATGGCATCGGCGCCGGCAAGAATTGCAGCTTTAATGGAGTCTATATCCCCGCCGGGTGCCAGTAATTCGATGTGTCGGTTCATTGGTGCAAAATACGGCAAATTTGGCGTCTGCCTGAAATTAATGATTTGCCTGGATGGTTCACTCTTTTGTTCGACATGAGATAAAATGGAGAACTTAGTGCCTTGCATTCATGAAACTTATTTCCTCCTGTTGCCGTTCATCACTCTCAAAAACTTTAAGGTGAGGGATTTGCCAGGTTTTCCTATAGTGTTTCACAAATCATCAGGTCCACTTCCTGCGTATATGCCTTTTTACGAAGGTCGTTCAAGGCATTAAAATCTTCACTGGCAAACATATCCTTTATAGCTTGTGCTTCAGGGAAATCAAATACGGCTATGGCTTTTATCCCGCCCTGTCCCATGATCTGTTCCACCGTTTTGAACCTTTGCATATTCGAACCACCGAATTTTGTGATAATAGTGACAATCTGGGTAAGATAGGATTGAAAGCTTGGCAGGTCCTCCATATTCGGAACTGCATTGATGATTAAGAATGTTTTGTTGTCAGCCATTAATTTTAGTTTTTGGGGGTGATTACTTGTTTTAGTGTGGGTCTATTCGTTACCGATTTCGAGGGTTTCGATATATTTTTTATGCACGGCCATGAGCCATCAGGTAGTTTGGAATTCAATCCCTGCTATTTCCTTTGCTGTTTATTTCTATTTTAACCGTTCTGCGCATTATTTGTTTTCTGAAGTTGCAGAAAATAGGGTCATTGTCACTATTGCCCTGCTAAACATAGTTCATCTAAGGCTAAATTATGCTATCCCTTTGGCGAAAAAGGTATAGCCCGGCTTGGACTACCCCCGCCTAGTCATAGCTTATGATTCATGTGGTAACTATGTAAAAAGTACCACAAACAAAATGATCAGTCTGTTTGGATTGAATAAAATATCAATATAGTCAGCCCGGCGCCTCATAGTGTTGTATCTTTGATACATGAGTATGCATAGAGAAGATAAGCGCTCTTTTTTAGCAAGCACGGTTTTCGGTGTTTTGTTCTTCCTTTTTATATGCCTCTTTTCCAATCAGCAGGATCAACCCATTGGTCTTGCTGCTCAATTTAAGCTGATTTCCGAATTAGGTTCCCAGCCGGCCGCTCTGAATAATGCATCCCAGTTTAACGCTTTGGATGTCAATCTGCCTTTTATAGCAAAAACGAATTTTGACCCATATGGCCACAAGTTCAGTATGATAGCTGAAAACAGGAGGATAATTCAACGATTCCTGTGTCTTCAGAAGAATGAACTCCTGGTGCGCCCTCTTGTGCTTTTCAGAACCTGTTTCCGCCTTCGCATAGCGGATACCAAGGATTTTCCTGGATTAAGTTAACCTCATCCGCTTTAATTCTTTATTTTCGCCCTTCCAAAAGGAAGCGGCCTTGCCATAACTTAAAAATCAAAACTCATGAAAAGAATACAATTTGCTGTACTTACATTAATGATCTGCCTGCTCACAGCAACGGGCTTTGCCAGCAACCCCAGTAAGCCACATACCCTGTTTTTACAATCCACCGAAAGCAAACTCTCCGCTGTTTTGCTTTCACAGTCAGCTGAAATAATATCAGCCAGGCTGAAAAGCTTTGGAGTGGAAAAGTTTGATCTGAAAGTATTATCCGGAAGCAGCCAGATACAGCTGATACTGGAAAATGATGCGGACCTTCAAATAATTGAAAGCCTGGTGACCCAGAGAGGGAAACTTACATTTTCTGAAACCTATAATTCCCGGGAACTGAATGAATTATTAAATGGTGACAACACCCTGCTGACACTTATGAATGCTGAAGTTCCCCCTGCCAATTCGGCACGGATAGGATGCACAACGGCCGACAGGATGGCTTCTGTAATTGAGTACCTGGGTTCCACCGGGTTAAAGGATAAGTGTAGCTTTGCCTGGAGCAATCTCCTCACTGGTTCCAACTTTTGCTTATATGCTTTACGAACAGCGGCAGAAAATCAGATCACTTTATCAGGTACTGATATTGAGAGCTTTGAGCCTAAACATAGTGCAGCGAAGAACACGGATCTTCTTGAGTTTAGGTTTAAAAAAACGGCTATCCCTGTTTGGGCAGCGGCAACCAAACGCAACCTTAACAAATCCATAGCCATAGTGATGGATAATGCGGTGATGTATGCACCCATGGTATTTTCTGAAATTGAAGGGGGAAATTGCCAGATTAGCGGTGATTTTACTTTGTCCCAGTTGAGGTATATTGCGGCAATAGGTGGCAATGGCGAACTGCCAGCCAGCTTTATGGTGTTGAAATAAAATCAAAGAGTTTGCCCAGGGTTTGATGAACTAGCGGGTTATCTATTTTGAGAATGGGTGTTATCCTGAGTCGCAGACAAAGGGTAACACCTTTTTGGCTACTTCTGAAGCTATTGGCATCTTATGCTAAATGATCCGCTTCCATTAACAGGAATATCTTTATTCGTTATTGTTTAGCAAAACCATTTGATTTGTACTTATCTTTAGTAGCTCCTATTCTAAACAAGAGGGGTAAAAGATGATTTTACTCATATTGATTGTAATTGTTGTTTATGCCTGTGTAAGGATCAATCATGGGACAAATGAGACCTTGGATGATCAGTAAGAGAGAATATTATTTCCATTATATATAAATAACTTGCGAACTTACTTAGTAGTAAGTATATTTGCCGAAAATTGGAAATCCAAGTTGAAACCATGTCCATAACCCGGGAGAAAATCATTGAATTAGGCGAAAGCCTGATACGGTCGAAAGGGTATAATGCATTCAGTTACCAGGATATATCCTCGGAACTGGGCATAAAGAATGCGGCTGTGCATTATTATTTTCCTACCAAGGAAAACCTGGGTACCAGCATAGTCAGGACCAATATTCAGCGTTTTGAGGAAATGACCGGCAATATGAACAGCCGGGGTTTCGACGAATGGCATCAGCTTGAAACATTTATCAAGATATACACCAAAAGCCACCGCGAACAAAAGCTATGTATTGTTGGCTCCTTAGGCCCGGATATCAATACGTTGAGTGAGACTACCCAGGCTGAATTGAGGAAGATGTCGGAAATCATATTGAAATGGCTGACCGACACACTTTCAAATGGCAGGGAAAAAGCCTTGTTTTCATTTAAAGAGGAGCCCCAACTAAAGGCCTTGCTCATAATTTCGAGCCTGATAGCAAGCCTGCAATTGGCCCGGCTGATCAATAAGATTGAGTACAAAAGCTTTTGTATGGCTATTATGGAAGATCTCAGACCACAGAAAAGGGGCGATGTTGAGTTGGACAAGTAGAAAGTGGAGGGAAAAAGTGTAATTGGCGTTTTGGAGTCTGGAAACAGAAAAATAACTTTTAGGGAATGGAAATCAAAAAATGAAATCAGGAATTTTAATCGGAGATGGGATATTCAATTGCAGTGTTTCCGGCATCCATCTCTGTCAGCAAGACCGACCAGAATAAAGAAATTTAATTTTGAATATTACAAAAATCAACAAAGTGCAAAATATGAAACGTGCCGTAGTAACAGGAATGGGGGCCATATCACCGATTGGGAATAATGTAGCTGATTTCTGGCAGTGTTTAACTGATGGGAAAAGCGGGGCAGGGCCCATTACCCGGTTCGATGCTACCAACCACAAAACCCGTTTTGCCTGCGAAGTGAAAGGCTTCGATCCCATGCAATTCATGGAAAAGCAGGAAGTACGAAAAACGGATCCCTACACCCAGTTTGCCCTGGCCGCAACCGATGAATGTATAAAAGATTCGGGTATAAACCTGGACCTCGTCAACCGGAACAGGGTTGGCGTGATTATTTCGACAGGCATAGGAGGGATGCTGACTTTCGAAGAAGAGGTAATGAATTATGCTCTAAACGGAAAAATTCCCCGATACAGCCCGTTCTTTATTTCAAAGATGATCCCTAACATTGCTGCCGGGCAGATTTCGATACGATATGGTTTTCATGGTATAAGTTATTCTATCGCCTCGGCCTGCGCTTCGTCGAACAATGCCATTGCCAGCGCTCTGGACCTGATCCGCCTTGGACGTGCCGAAATAGTTATTGCCGGAGGAGCCGAAGCGCCGATAGCTGAAGCATCTATAGGCGGATTTAATTCCATTAAGGCATTATCCACTCTGAATGATTCACCAGCCACGGCCTCGCGGCCTTTCGATAAAACGAGGGATGGATTTGTTGCCGGTGAAGGCTCCGGAATACTGATGATTGAAGAACTGGAACATGCCCTGAACCGGGGCGCAAAGATCTATTGCGAACTGGCAGGGTATGGTGCCGCATCCGACGCCTACCACGTGGTAGCTACCCACCCCGAAGGACTGGGAGCCATACTGGCTATGGAAGGAGCGCTTGCCGATGCCGGCCTGACTAAAGCTGACGTGTCGTATATTAATGCCCATGCCACCTCAACACCCATAGGGGACATAAGTGAGTGCAATGCCATTGAGAAGGTTTTCGGTGAATCGCTGGGCAGAATTTCGATAAGTGCATCCAAATCCATGACCGGCCATATGCTGGGTGCTGCAGGGGCCATTGAGGCGATCGCCTGTATCAAAGCCATCGAAAATAACCTGGTACCTCCAACCATCAACCTTAATGAGATTGACCCGGTGTTAAACCCAAAGTTCGATTTTACGCCAAATACAGCCCGTAGGAAAGATGTGCTGGTCGCACTCAATAACACATTCGGATTCGGCGGTCATGCAGTTACAACTGCTTTTAAAAAGTACCTCTAAAAGCATGAATTGGCAGGCAAATGCTTCAATTATCTTTTATTCCCTTGTATAAACTTGTTCAGTTCATCAATTGAGAGTTCAAATTTGAAAGCGTCGTTCACCTTATAATAATTACCCAGGTCGAGGGTATAGGCATAAGCAAATTTTGCAAAGTTAAGGCGGGTATCCTCGAATGAGAATAGCTCGAGCATCTCTCTGACCTGTGAACTTAACAGGCAATTTCCCTGTATAATCTGCTTGGCAATAGTAAGTTTGCTGTCCTCGAAATTCTTGGAACTAATGCTTGCCTTGGCCTGGTCGAAATCGACAGGTGACATAGGGCGTGGACATCCATAGGTTCCGTTGTAACCTGGAAGTATATACTTGTCGGGATTAGCTAACTGTCCGGTATTAATGCCTGTAAGGCTGCCTGCCTGCTGCGAACCGGCACCGTCGTTGCTGTTAACTACATTCACATTGTTTCCCTTGCCATTGGCTGAAATACTGACATTATTATTTATAGTAG
>JBAXXB010000246.1:0-7224 GCA_037128115.1 Bacteroidota bacterium | reverse complement strand
CCTACGATTGGCGTATCTTCTGGGGTGGTAATCGCATCATTCACTGCTACTGGCATGTAATTTATGACTGTTACAGTTACATCGGCCTGGTCACAATTGGTCGGGTTCAGAATTTCACAAATCTGGTATGTAAGTCTATAATCACCTGCTTGCGTACCCGGTGCTACAACTACATTAGTACCGTTAAGAGTGACTCCGATATTTGTTGAACTTACAAAAGTGGTTGTCACTTGGGAAGGAACAACTGGCAATCCATTCCAAAGGTCATTACCTAATACATTTGAGAAAGAGGTACCACCCAAATATCTGGTCACACTGCTGCCCGCATCGTCATTTGCAATAATTACGGCAGATTGCACCGTGATCGTCAAAGTTCCCACATCACAAAGGCCTGTCGGGTCACAAACCTGATAATCAACAGAAAAAGTACCAAAATAGCCCGTTGTCGGTGTGTAGGTGAAACTACCATTATCAGCAGGATCCCATACAATACTGCCCTGTGCCGGAGTAGGTATGGTCAGAGGGTTAAATATCAATGTGTTATCGGCATTATCAGGATCATGATCATTAGAGGCGACGGTACCATTTACTATTTGAGTATTGTAGGGAGTAGTATATGTATCATCTACAGCAAGGGGAGGCTGGCAACTCGGGCTGCTCACAGTTCCACTATTATTCGCAGTACAGCTGTTTGCATCGGTTATTGTAACTGTATAAGTACCAATACCTATCCCAGTCAATGATTGGGTCGTCGCTCCACCTGGTGACCATAAATAAGTATAAGGTCCCACACCTCCTGCAACCTCTGCATAAACAGATCCATCGGTTCCAAGGCAGGTGCGGTTATAAGCCGTTACGGTAACACTAAGTGAAGGGGCTGTTCCCACAACAATATTATTCAGGATCATTGAACATCCTAGGTTATCGGTCACTACAACCGTATAGGTTCCGGCTGGTAAACCGCCCGGATCCTGTATATCCCCTATAGTTGCTGGTCCTGTCCAGGCGTAAGCGAAAGGAGCTGTTCCGTTAACTACTGTTAAGTCAATAGAACCTGTCGACCCCCCGCAGGCTGATGCACTGGTAGTGGTAGCAAACAGTTCAATTTCTGTCGGCGGCTCGCTTATGCCGATGCTGCCTGAAGCAGTACAGCCTTTTGCATCAGTAATCACAACGGAATAGGAACCGGCAGCAAAGTTGGCCGGTGTCTGCAGGGTCGAACCATTCGACCACAGGTATGTATAGGCAGATGTTCCTCCTGATGGAGTAGCCGTAGCACTTCCATCGCTTCCATTTTTGCAGGTAACATTCTTAACAAGGGTCATTCCAACTGTCAATTCATCCGGTTGCAAAATGGGTTCCGACGCTAAAGTAGCCGTACAATGATTTGCATCCGTTACCGTAACGGTATAATTCCCGGCGGTAAGCCCGTTTATATCTTCGGTAGTGGCGCTGTTCGACCAAACATACGAGTAAGGACCAACACCGCCTGAAACGGAAAGGTTGATTGCCCCATCATTTCCACCATGGCAGGAAATATCTGAGTTCAGCATCGACAAATTGATGGCTGATGGCTGGGTAAGGGAATAGGTAGCTGAAGAAGTACATGAATGATCATCCGTTACTGTCAATGTATAAATACCGGCAGCCAAGCCATTGCGGTCATCTGTTGTCGGCCCGTCTGCCCATGCATAATGCAGCGTTCCATACCCTCCGGAAGCTGTAACATTTATTGCCCCGGAATTAATTCCATGACAATCCAGGTTAGTAACTGCAGCCGAGATGGCAATTACCGCGGGTTCGGTCACCGTAGCACTGGCAACGGCGGTACAGCCCTTTGCATCGGTAACGGTCACCGAGTAAAATCCAGCATCAACATTGTTCAGGTCCTCAGTGATGGTACTGTTCGACCATAAGTATCCATAAGTTGTCGTTCCTCCGCTAACGGTAAGATCGACACTCCCGGTAGCTCCGCCATTACAGAGAGCCGCAGTTGCTGATGCTGATGCAAGAAGCGCAGCTTTTTCGGTTATCTCCATGGAAGTACTTGCGAAACAACCATGTGCATCGGTTACTGTAACGGTATATGTGCCAGCCGAAAGGCCGGAAGGATCTTCAATGCTTGCACCGTTGCTCCAGCTATAATGATAGGCACTCGTCCCGCCACTTACAGTGAGATTAATGCTGCCATTTGACCCGCCATTGCAGCTCACATTAGTATGGGTTTCGGATAATGAAAGAATAGCTGGCTGCCCGACGATGCCGGAACTGGTTTTGGTACAGCCTTTCGCGTCAGTAACTGTAACATTATATGTGCCAGCGGCCAGGCCTGAAATATCTTCCGTGCTTGCAGTAAAGCCCGAGCCAACTTTTGTCCATGCATAGGTATAAGGAGAAGTACCCCCGGTAACTGTGAGGTTTACTACTCCATCAGAACTGCCATTACAACTAACGTCGGTCACCACCGTTCCTGCGGCTAATGCAGCGGCCGGCTGGGTGATGGTATAAGAAGCTGATACCTGGCAGCTATTATGATCTGTTACCGTTACAGCATATGTGCCTGCCACAATGCCTGACCGGTCTTCGGTAGTAACGCCACTCCCCCAATTATAGGTATAAGCAGGAGTTCCCCCGCTGACGGTAATATTAATAATTCCTGTTGCGCCTCCATAGCAGCCAACCTGAGTCAGCACATAATCAATCTGTAAGGCATCGGGTTCGGTAACCGCTGCGGATGTGGCTCCTTTACATCCCGTGTTGTCGGTAACGACCACATTGTAGGTTCCTTTTTGAATCCCGCTTAAGTTTTGTGTTGTGGCCCCGGTGGACCATAAATACGTGAACGGCGAGGTCCCTCCTGTAACACCCAGGCTCACGGAACCGGAGCTTCCCCCGTTACAGGAAACATTGGTGGGCGTGGCTGTAGCCGTAGGACCGCTTATGTCGTTGATCGAAAAGGTTCTTAAAGTGGAACATCCGGAAGCATTGGTGACTGTCACCGAATAATTGCCTGCCGGAACCCCGCTGATATCTTCGGTTGTTGCTCCTGTACTCCATACACAGGTATAAGGGCCCGTGCCTCCTGACGGGGTGATATTAACCCCACCATTTGACTGACCGCAGGTGGCATCCGTAATACTTGTTCCATTCAGGGCAGGAGGAGTATTAACCGTTACGGTTACATTGGCTGTTCCAATACAACCATTCTGATCGGTTACCGTAACCGTATATAAGCCATTGTTCGATGATGATGCATTGTAGATGACCGGGTTGGCACTCGTTGAAGCATACCCGTTAGGTCCGCTCCACGAATAAGCCTGGCCTCCGCCCGCAAAAAGCTCTATATTTCCACCCGTGCAGGCGGTACCAACTGTAGCCGTGGCTGCCACCGTGTGAACATTGACATACTGGGAAATATCGCCACTTGATCCGCAAACATTTATCGAATGCACTGTTACCTGGTAAGTACCGGCTGGCACCCCGTTGTAATTTACCGTAACTGAGGCCTGGTTATTGGGTCCTACGATGCTACCGCCTGTTACCGTCCACAGGTAAGATGTAACATCGGGATCAGGAGCTACCGAAAATACCTTAGCGGCATTCGACTGGCAGACATCCACCCCAGCGCAACCGCTGGCCGGTAATACGACAATATCCCCTGAAGCTGCTGAACAGCCATTGGCATCCGTTACCACCACTGAATAGGTATTTGCTACCACACTGGTCCTGTCTTCAGTATTATTTGTCCCGGGCAGGTCGGCCCAGTCGTAAGTATATGGGACAGTGCCCCCGCTGGCAGTAATATTTATACTCCCATTCTGGGTGCAACTTACATTTACTTTGCTTGTTACTGCAACTGCAAGCGCATTGCATAAATCTTTCGCGAAACCAAACTCAGAAGAAACACCGCTGAGCCCTGAACGTTTAGCCGTAGCTCCGACTGCGGCCACATGGGCTCCCCACCCGGTAGCTGACCATGAACCTCCGGAGGTACGTTTTACAATACGAACATTCGCATCAGTCGTATAACTGGAAAAACCGGTACCCGTAAGTTCCAGGTTGTAATCGGTGCTTGCCAGGCCATTGGCAGCCGTCATGGTCCAATACCCCTCGGTAAACTGGTGGTCAATATGGTAAGCCCCATCCGTGAGAGGAAAGCCTGCTGAACCCGGATCGGTCGCAACGAAACACCCGGTTAGCGAGCCACTTGGCGCGGTTCCGTTGAATGTAAGCAGCGCATTCCGGCTGGCCGTAACATTTGCCGGTGCCCCGGTGATCCCGATAGGAAACTGTTTCGCCCCGGTACTTGTTAACCAGCGTTTGAAACAACCGATTATATTTCCGGCGGTATAGGACAAGGTTCCTTCGGTAGGCGAAGAAGTACCCAGTTCCAGCACGGCCGAACCGGTATTGAAATTACCGGAAGTCATAGTTAGTGTCGACTGCACGGCGATTGACGTTTTGCTGCCTCCTGCGCTCAGGGTGCTTGTGCCTTTACTAAGCGTAAGATTTTTAAACGTCTCTGCAGCTGTAGTCCCTGTTAAGGCCTGTCCGCTGCTCCCGTTAAAATTCAGGGTCCCGTTATTGGCCGAAAATGTCCCGCTGTTACTGTAATCGCCGGCCAGGCTCAGGGTTCCCGAAGTGGAGGTCAGCGTTCCTGCGCTGATGGTAAGTCCCCGCAGGGTAACCGCCTGGCTAACGAAACTCAGTGTTCCGGCACCGGACTTTGTCAGGTCGTAGGAAGCCGCCGACAGTGTACCTCCAAGGGTTAAAGTTCCACCGTTAATGCTTAGCTGACGGGAAGCACCCATGGTGATGGCACCGGTTCCCAGGTTCAGATCTTTTGTGCCGGTAAATGCAAAGTCGTTTCCCAAAGTCAAGGGATAATTGAGTGTTGTAATTGCACCCGCCGAGGTATTGTTGATGGTGCCTCCGTTGATGGTAAATGTACCGGCAACCGTTCCAAGGGCATTGGAATTATTGATATTCAGGGTTCCCGCGCTCAGGGTGGTTCCCCCGGTAAAGGCATTGGTTCCCGAAAGGGTAAGTGCCCCGTTGCCGGCCTTGGTCAGGCTGTAGCCTGAACCCGAAATAACTCCTCCCACGGCCAGGGTACTCCCGTTTACCGTTACTATACGCGATGAGCCGAGTGCAACTGCTCCGGCTCCAAGATTCAGCGAATGCGTGCCGGTAAATGTAAAATCCTGGTTCCAGTACATCGGATAGTTATTGGTGATAGTAATATCACCGGCTGATGTATTGTCAATTACATTGCCGCTATTGGTAAGTATATAAAAGTTATTTCCGGTGGCACCCAAGGCTGCCGGGTCATTAATATTTAAAGTCCCGTTTGCCAGGTATATTGAACCGCTAAATGTATTCGCATGCGCCAGAGACCAACTGCCGGCCCCAACTTTATTTAGTGCAATACCTGAAACTGTGCCGGAAATTGTGCCGGTAATACTGTTTGAGGTTCCTGCACCCTGTATCGTTAATTGGTTCCCGTTTAAGTTGATGTTTCCCGATATGGTCAAAGCCGCGCTGGCACCTAAAATAATAGAGCCACTGTTCAAGGTAATTCCACCGGACCATGTATTCGAACCGTCGCCCGTATTACTCAACAGAGACATTATGGCGGTACCACCTCCGTTCAGTATTAATGAATTGCTCACCGTAATATTGTTACTTAATTCGAGGGTTCCTCCCGAAGGCGAACCATAGTTCACCGTAACGCTTCCTGAACCCAACGCAGTATTGTTCAAAATTTTTAAAATGCCATCATTTACGGTGGTTCCTCCGGAGTAATTACTGGCTCCCGAAAGTGTCCATGTGCCCGTGCCAGTTTTTGTAACTGTGGTTGCTGCACCTCCTGTTGCAACCGAACTCGATAGCGTACCATTTCCTGAGCCACCCAGTATCATCGCATTTGGTCCTCCAATATTACTGGTGTTGGTAATGTTAATATCTCCGGCATTGGCAATAACGCTCCACGCAGTACTTGTGGTGTTGGCTGATATCGGTCCTGCGAAGGTGGCTGTACTTAAAGAACTGTTAGTTACTGCTCCCCCGCTTGAAATTCCGGTCCCGTTAACCGTTAATGCTTCGGCATTGGAATAATTTATTCCGTTCAAGTCGAGCACGGCACCACTGGTAATGGAAGTTCCACCTGTAGTTGTGCCCAGAGAAGAGGCACTGCCAAGTTTCAAAGTTCCCTCACTGATAGTTGTTATACCGTCGTACGAATTTGTACCTGAAAGCGTTAGTGTACCGATCCCTGCTGTCGTCAAACTGGTTGCTGCCCCGCTGATAGCATTTGATATAGTTAAACTTCCGGTTACCGTAACCGAAGCAGCGGCTGGCATAACCACAGGGCAGGATATAGTAATCCCTGTACCTGTTATATCGCTGATAGCGGCACCGGCATTACCTGCTATTGTTAAGGTTCCTGTGCCGGAGATTGAGCCTCCTGCCATATTTGAAATTGTGCGGCACGTACCGGTAGCAGGACTTGTAATAACAGGATAATTTGAAAGACCTGATGGAATGGTTACATCCGTGGTTGAAGTAGGTATGCCACAACTCCAATTAGCCCCATTATTCCAATCCGTATTTATTGAGCCATTCCATGTGCCACCTGAGCAACCAGGTTTGAGTGCGATGAGAATTGCACCCCATTTTTTGTGATCACTAATTGTTACTGTTCCATTCCCTGTGGCTCCGGCTGTCGACTTCGTCGCCCATGCAGCACCAATTGCTTCTTTTGTCGAACCATTGTAATCGTATAGTTCAGTAAGCGCACCTGGAGATGTTGTGGTCCATCCACTATATGCTGTGCCAGAATTGCCATCCATCATACTGGCAAACATGATGACTGCAGCATTAGCACTGGCTGTGGTGATAGTGCTCGCTGTTGCAGTCGTGCCATCACTTTGAGGAGCATTTATGCTTCCAGGGGCGACATCAAAAGGCCCGCCTATACTTCCACCGACGAGATATCCGCCAGTGGGATCTACTCCATAAAAGGCAACAATCGCTGCGCTGCCTTCATTCACACCTGACCCTAGCGAAAAGGCGTAAGAGGAGGGTTCTGATGCACCCGCTACTTTGTAAAGGACAGCCTGACGCCTTAATTTTCCACCTGCGTCGATTACAGCCCCGTCAATAAGCGTCCAACCGCTGCATGACGGGTCAGTTGTTGTGTTACCACCCTGCTCAATGTTCACG
>JBAXXB010000245.1:0-7254 GCA_037128115.1 Bacteroidota bacterium | reverse complement strand
TTAGATAAAGTAGTTGAAGATTTCTATTCAACATTAGATCAATTTGCTAAATCTAGGTGTTACGGTGAAAGCCAATGGTAACTTAGGTGGTTCCACCAACGTTATTATCCGTGGATCATCATCCCTTACCGGCAATAACCAGGCTTTATTTGTTATTGACGGAGTTCCCGTTAACAACGACAACACCAATAACGCTGGTCAGATTTCAGGAAGAGCTGGTTATGACTACGGTAATGCCGCTTCCGATATCGACCCTAACGATATTGAGTCGATGAACGTTCTGAAAGGCGCTGCTGCTACTGCTCTTTACGGATCACGTGCCGCTAACGGTGTAATTATGATCACCACCAAAAAAGGTAAAAAAGCCGACGGAGCCAAGAAAAACCTGGGCGTTTCGATCAATTCGAACGTAACAGTTGGATTTGTTGATAAAAGCACTTTCCCGAAATACCAGAACCAATACGGTGCAGGTTACGGAACGTATTTTTACGGAGATCCTCCAATGGCCGGCTTTGAATATTTATATGATGTAAACGGTGACGGCCAGACCGACTATACCGTTCCTACATACGAAGATGCTTCATACGGACAAAAATTTGATCCAAGTATCTCCGTTTACCAGTGGGATTCCTATTATCCTGCATCACCCAATTACAAAAAAGCTACTCCATGGGTAGCCGGAGCTAACGGACCTGTCACTTTCTTCGACAATTCGGTCAGCCTGACCAATAACGTAGAAATCGCCGGCGGCGGTGACAAATCGACCTTCCGCCTGGGCTATACCAGCAATGACGATAAAGGTATCATGCCTAACAGTCATATCAACAAAAACGCAGTTACTTTCAATGGTTCCTACGACATTTTGAAGAACCTCACTGTTTCAGCTTATGCCAATTATATTAAAACGAATGGTAAAGGCCGTAACTCAACCGGTTACAGTGATAACATCCTTTCAGGCTTCCGCCAGTGGATGGAAGTAAACGTGGACTATAAAATGCAGAAAGACCTGTATGACCTTACAGGCGAAAACATTACATGGAACCCGAACAATCCTAACGACCTCAGGCCTGCATATTGGGACAACCCATATTTCCTCCGTTTCAACAATTATGAAACTGATACCCGCAGCCGTTTTATCGGTTACAGTCAGGCAGACTGGAAAATCAACAACTACTTCAGCCTCATGGGCCGCTATGCTATAGATACCTATAGTGAACTGCAGGAAGAAAGAAAAGCCATTGGCTCCAGTTCAGGTGAATTCGGAGTTCAACGTCCTGACGTAACTTCAGGATATTCCCGCTTCAATAAATCCTTTACTGAAAGCAACCTCGACTTCCTCCTGAAATTCAACAAGAACCTGACTGAAGACCTGAACCTGAGCGCCCTTGTAGGGAGCAACGTAAGGAGATCAGGTGTTGACCAGATTTATTTATCAACCAACGGTGGACTTATAGTTCCCGGTCAATACTCAATCGGTAACAGTGCAAACTCACTCCTGAATCCTGAAGAACTCAAAACCCAGGTAGGTGTAAACGGTGTATTCGCCGGCTTCTCACTGGGATACAAGAACTTCCTGTTCCTCGACGGTACTGCAAGGCGTGACCAATCCTCCACCTTACCCGCATCCAACAATGCTTATTTCTATCCTTCCGTTTCGGGAAGCTTTATTTTCTCGAATGTGATGGCTAAAAACAACTGGTTGAACTTAGGTAAAGTTCGTCTCGGATATGCCAAGGTTGGTAACTCAGCTCCATGGGGTTCCATTAAGGATACTTACACCCAGAACACAAGCTTCGGCGGAACTGCTTTATTCTCCGTTCCAAGTACCAAGAACAATACCGATCTGAAACCTGAATCAACCACCAGTATTGAAGGTGGTCTGGAAATGAAATTCTTCCAGGGACTCTTAGGATTCGATGTTTCACTTTACAAAAAGAATACAGTCGACCAGATTATTCCTGTAGCCGTTTCGACTGCTACCGGTTATAGCTCCAAATATGTGAACGCCGGTGAAATGCAGAATAAAGGTATTGAGTTAATGCTTTTCGGAACTCCTGTTAAATCAGGTGATTTCCAGTGGGATGTAACTCTTAACTGGGCTAAGAACATCAACGAGGTTGTTTCACTCGAAGGTGGTCTCCAGAACCTCCAGATTGCTTCGCTCCAGGGCGGTATCACTATCAATGCCCGCGTTGGCGAACCTTACGGAACCATACAGGGAACTGATTACGTGATTGATGAAGCTACAGGCAAAAGGGAAGTCCTTGCCAATGGTTTCTACAAAATTTCGGGTACATCCGATAAAATCATCGGCAATGTTAACCCTGACTGGAACGGTGGCTTGAACGACAAATTCAGTTACAAAAACTGGTCATTCAGTTTCCTGATCGACTGGCAGCAAGGCGGAAGTGTATTCTCCCTCGACCAGTACTACGGACTGGCTACAGGTTTATATGCTGAAACCGTTTACAACAACGACCTGGGCAACCCGGTACGTAATGATGTGATCATGATCAAGAATCCTGACGGAACCAGCACCTATACCTATGACCCAACCAGCGGCGGAGTAATTATTGACGGTGTGTATGCCCCGGGAACAACCCTTAAGATCAATGGCGTTGTTACTGATATGGGTGGAAAACAGAATATTACCCGTGCTCCTGGTAATGACTACAGGTTACAGGGATATTCGAAAAATCCTGCAAGTGCGTTTGTGTATGCAGCTTCCTACATTAAACTTCGCGAAGCCGTTATCACCTACAGCATTCCTAAAACAACCCTGGCTAAATCCTTCTTCAGCGGTGTTTCTTTCAGCCTCGTAGGTTCCAACCTGTGGATTCTTGCCAAATCACTTCCTCATGCTGATCCCGAAGCTTCACAGAGCTCAGGTAACGTTCAGGGATGGCAGAGCGGTGTTATGCCAACCACGCGTAACGTAGGATTCAGTGTTAATCTTCAATTCTAAAAAAATCGAAAAACTATGAAAAGATTATCTTTCGTCATTATAGTTTTGTTAGGGATTATGACATCCTGTACAAAAAACTTTGAGGATTTCAATACGGATAAGAAGCGCCCTGTTGTTGTACCGGCCGAAAACTTATTCGCGAATGCTCAGAAAGCGCTTGCCGACCAGGAAGCGAGTACCAATGTGAACCTGAATGTGTTTAAACTCTGGGCCCAATACTGGACCGAGACCACATACACCGACGAAGCCAACTACGATATCATCACCAGGCCTATTCCTGATAATGATTTCCAGACTTACTACCGCAATATACTTGAAGACCTCAAGGATGCGAAAGCTGTTCTAGGAGCTACAACCGTAATCGGCGACATTGCCACGGCTGAAAAAGCGAATAAAACGGCTATCATCGATTGTATGCAGGTATATACCTTCGCCCAGTTACTCGAAATCTTCGGTGACATTCCTTATACCCAGGCCCTCGACATCACCAATATTTATCCTAAGTATGATAATGCTTTAGATGTTTATAAGGATCTGCTGGTTCGCCTCGATGCTGACCTGGCTGGAATGAATGATGCTTATGGCAGCTTCGGCACAGCCGATCTGTATATGGGTGGCGATGTAGCCATGTGGAAAAAGTTTGCCAATTCCATGAAAGTACGTATTGGTATTACCATTGCTGACGGTGATAACGCAACTGCCAAGGCAGCTGTTGAATCAGGCTATGCAGGTGCCTTCGCACCGGACGACAAATGCCAGCTGGTATACCTGGATGCAACTAACTGCAATCCTTTGTATGCTGACCTGGTTCAGAGCGGACGTTCTGACTTTATTGGTGCCAATACCTTTATTGATGCACTCAATACCCTTGCTGACCCACGCAGAGCTTCCTACTTCACCCAATTCGACGGTGCTTATGTTGGCGGACCTTACGGTGAAAGCAACCCGTTTGCACAATTCTCACATGTGGCTGACGCTATTGAAGTTCCTACCTTCCCATCAGTTTTACTTGATGGTACGGAAATAGCTTTCTACCTGGCCGAAGCAGCTGAAAGAGGATACACCGTTGGTGGAACCGCTACCAGCTACTACAATGCAGCTATCACTTCTTCCTTCAATACATGGGGTGTATCAGCCGACGCAGCCGCTTACCTGGCTAAACCATCGGTAGCTTATGCAACCGCTACAGGTAACTGGAAACAGAAAATCGGAACACAGGCCTGGATCGCTTATTACACCAGGGGCCAGGTAGCATGGACAAGCTGGAGAAGACTGGATTTCCCGGTGCTGAACCTTCCTCCTACCATTACCAGCAATGCCGAAATTCCTGTTCGCTTTACCTATCCTGTAAAAGAACAAACGCTGAATAAAGACAACTTTACAGCTGCTGTTACCGCTATGGGTGGCAATACCTTAACAACCAAACTCTTCTGGGATAAATACTAATTCCTGAAAAGACTTCCCGGTCAGTATACCGGATAATAAAAAAAGCTGTCCTGTTTACGGGGCAGCTTTTTTTGTGCTCAAGTCTTTTCACGTCTTTCCTTTTAAGCCTCAGGAAACTTCAGGTGGTAATTCAGGAATTACGTTCAAGGATTATGGGCCTGATTTAATTTTAATCTGCCTGGTCCGCATTACAACATTTCAGCTAAGCCGGAAAACATTTCAGTGGTGGCAGATGGCATTTCAGTTCCGCCAGATGCCATTTCAGACCCGACAGCTGACATACCGGCAGTGCCAGGCGCCATTTCAGCAACGACAGACGCCATTTCAGCTCTGACAGACGCCATTTCAGCTCTGGCAGACGCCATTTCAGCTCCGACAGATGCCATTTCAGCTCCGACAGATGCCATTTCAGCTCCGACAGATGCCATTTCAGTTCCGACAGTTCGTAATTCAACCCCGCCAGCTGACATAACGGCAGTTATTGAGAGACTTATCCATATCCAGGGATGGTAAAGCCATATCAGGCACACAGTGCAAAATAGCTGCACAAAATGCCGGAATCAGCAACGGAACGAGATTATTGGATAGGCCAATCAGCAAATAGGAGGAGGCGGGATAAGGTTTAATATTACCCGAAGTAAAAGCGGAAACACCAGTTGTAGTAAATCCTATTTTATCAGGCTCAGGTTTTTACGGTATAATACCATCAGGGAATCAAAACCTGCCTTATATTTTTCGCTCACCGGCAATGCGGGAGGCGACTCTACCTTGAGCGGATCGATGGCAACATTATTCTTATAAATCCTGAAATCGAGGTGCGGACCCGTTGACAAACCTGAACTTCCAACGTAACCTATCACCTGTCCCTGGCTAACCGAAGCCCCTGGATGTATCCCCGGCCCAAAACCAGCCAGGTGCATGTAGGATGTTGTATACCCGTTATTGTGCTTTATGGCCACCAGGCGCCCGGCACCCCCGGCATACGCAGCTTTTACAATAGTCCCGTTTCCTATGGTATGCACAGGCGTCCCTTTGGGAGCCGCATAATCCACGCCATGATGCGGGCGTCGGATACGCAGGATGGGATGAAACCGGCTGTTCGAGAACTTGGAGGTGATACGTGAAAACTTTAAGGGTGCCTTCAGGAATTCCTTACGCAGGTTTTGCCCGTTTTCATCAAAATAATCGACCCCGTTACCTTGCTCGAAACGCAGGGCATAATATTCTTTCCCGGAATGCAGGAATACGGCGGCATGAATCTCGCCCATGCTAACAGGCCTTCCATCTACCGAAAGTTCCTCGTATATCAGTTTAAAAGCATCCCCCTTCTGTATGGCGTAAAAATCGATGGACCACTGGTAAATATTGGCCAAAGCAACGGCCACATTCGGATCCGTTCCCGACTCCTGCAAGGTAGCCCATAAGGACGAATTTATAATACCCGAGGTGGATTTCAGTTTCCGCACCACCTCTTTGGCCCCTTTGTGTACATGCAGCGAATCGCGGAAATCGAAAATCACATAGCTGGTATCGTTTACCGCATAGACGAAATATTTGAGCTTATTATCGCCGGTATTGCTCATCATTGCCGTGTATGTATTGCCGGCACGGAGTTTACGGATATCAAAAATACCATCAGTATAGGTATTCAGGTTACCCACGATCCGCTGTTCGACCCCAAGGCGGGAGAATATGGCACCCAGATTTTCGCCTGACTTTATCTCATCACGATCGATACGGAATGAGTCGGTAACTATACCATATTCAATAGTCTGGGCAATTTTAGCTACTGGATGAACAATGGGTTCAAAGATAAAATCTTTAAAAGCTACGAGCGCAATTAAGGATGCAACCAAAAACAATGCAATACTTATAAACAGCCGGACTTTCTTTCTATTTAACTCCATTTACTATGCGGTATTGATGAGTATTCCCAGCTACAAAGGAACTGTATGACCAGGAGAAAAGGGATAAAAACGTTTTGAGCAACCGACAAAACAACTGTACTAATCACTACGCACTATGCACTAGCAAACTCTTCCCTATTATTCATTCTTCACTGTTTATTCATAGTTTCCGACAGGCTAATGACTATGCGCTTCGGCGAAATCGCGCCCGGCCTGTAATGCATCCAGGTTCAGCTTAACTATTTCTTCGCCTTTACGGGCAAATGTTTTCCTTATGGCTTGCTGTAATTCAGAATATGCAATCTCGAGGAAAGGGGAAGCCGCACCCAGTATCACCATATTGGCTGAGCGGGCTGAACCCAGGTTTTTGGCTATTTCGTCGGCATCGAGAGCAATATGTTTGTCAAATTTTTCGATCTCTGCCATCAGTTTATCCATTTCCGGGTAGTTCGGTATATTGATAAAGGGCTTGGTATTGGTAATCAGCCAGCCATCGGGCGAAAGCAGTGGCAGGTAACGAAGCGACTCCATGGGTTCCACCGAAATGATCAGGTCGGCCTGTCCGTAAGGAATAAGGTCGGACGCAATCTCATGATCGGCAATCCGGAGGTTCGACGAAACATCACCACCCCTCTGGCTCATACCGTGAACTTCAGCCTGCTTGAGGTGTAAACCTGTATTTAGGGCTGCCATGCCTATGGTTGTTGCAATCGAAAGGATGCCTTGTCCCCCGACACCGGCCAGAATTATATCTCTTTTCATGCTATGCTGTTTTATTTGTGCTGTTTTGTAAATCCTTTATTATCCTGAAAGCCCTTCGACTCAGCCGACTTTGAACTCTCGAACCCTTCAAACCCTTGAACTCTTCAAACTCTTCAAACCCTTCAACTCTTCAAACTCTTCGAACGCGAAGCATTGAACTCTTCAAACCCTTGA
>JBAXXB010000244.1:0-7289 GCA_037128115.1 Bacteroidota bacterium | reverse complement strand
CAAACTTGTTTTGTATCAATTTTTTAGCGTAAATTTGCACTCATTTTTGAGAAAAACGCACATCTAATACATAAACTAATGAGCAAGAAGGAGTTAATTCAATACGTTGAAGAACATTTTGTAACTAAGAATGAATTACCGGCATTTAAGGCTGGCGATACCATCACTGTACACTATAAGATCAAAGAAGGTGAAAAGGAACGTATACAGCTTTTCCAGGGTGTTGTTCTGCAGCGTTCAGGCGAAGGCGTGACCGAAACATTTACCATTCGTAAAGTTTCGGGAACAATCGGAGTTGAGAGAATTATTCCTGTTTGTTCGCCCTTTATTGATAAAATTGAATTAAACAAACGCGGAGCTGTTCGTCGTGCAAGGATCTTCTACCTTCGTGACCTTAAAGGGAAAAAAGCCCGTATCAAGGAAAAACGCAAATAATCTCCATTGGAGTAAAGTATATAATAAGAGGTTGTCTGTGCAGGACAGCCTTTTTTTGTTTATTCCGTTCCAGCTACTAGCTTGAAGGCCTATCCTGATACATTTTGATAAAACAAAACACGCCCAGGTAATTATTCAGCCACCCAGGTATAAATTATACAAATACCTGGATTTGCCGATAACACATTTAGTGAAAATCTACCTGCGGCTTGAAAGAAATACTGTTCTAAATTTTTACAATAATTTTCCTGCGATACAATACGCTTACCACCAGCAGCCAGAACCCGGTGTACACCAAAGCACCCAGCAAGGATGCATTCATGGGTGAAAGCCCGGTCGACTGGTACTGGGCAAACAACCAATCGTAAAGTGAAACTTTCCCGGAATTGGTGGTAACCTGGATAATGCCGAGCAAGCCAGCCCCGATTTCCGAGCCGAAATAAGCGATGATGGGATTCATGCCAAACGCGAGAAAAGGCGGTGCAAATTGCCTGATCCGCCTGATGTCGGCAATCCAGTAACAAATCCCTAAAACAACCATAGCAAGCCCTGAGGTATAAAGCACATAAGAACTTGACCATAGCTGTTTATTTATTGGGAAAGCTAAATCCCAAGCCATTCCTGAGATGATCAGAATGTTACCGAATACGAGGAGATTGATGAGTCTATCCTGTTCATTCTTAGCCTTCATAAAAGCGCTTCCGGCAAGTACGCCTATGAAACCGCTGACCAGTGCCGGCAGCGTGCTTAAAATGCCCTCCGGGTCATACAATTTAGTATACATCCAAACATGCTTGTCCAAAACCAGCCTGTCGAGCCATGCAGCCAGGTTGGTAGTGGGTTCCAGGTTCGAAGGGCCGAAGTCAGGCACAGGAATCAAAGTCATGATTGCCCAGTAACCCAAGAGAAGAGAAGCAGAAATATACCAGAGCCATTTTATATCCGAATAAATCAGGAACAGTCCACATACCAAGTTGACTATCGCAATCCGTTGCAGGACCCCAAGTATACGTATGTTTCCCAGATCAGTGAACGGGAAAGTATTGACTATCAGCCCTAGCAGAAAAATAATGGCAGAGCGCCGCAAAAGCTGCAAAACCAGTTTTTGTTTAGGCGTTCCTTTCTGTAACTGCTTAGTTATAGATAATACGGCTGAAAAGCCCATCGCAAAAAGAAAGAAAGGGAAAACCAGGTCCGTTGGGGTACAACCGTTCCAGCTTGAATGGCGCAGTATTGGGTAAGCAAAATTCCAGCTCCCGGGCGTATTTACAATAATCATGGCCATAATAGTAAGTCCCCTGAAAATATCGAGGGATACAATACGGTTTTCGGCAGTTTTCATAAATTAGTTCTGGATAATAAGAGTTTCATTTATTATACGTAGTAGATGTCAAAAATACACTATCTAGGCATTGATTTGACACTATTATTGACTCAATTTTTATGGATAACCTTCACAATAAGTACTGAATAATAATTTATTTATTATAATATTGGTGCAATATACTGTTTAACAATCAATTATAATTAGCCTTATTCTTTATCCGATTATCCATAATATTCAGCAAAATTCTTATAATTTTATAGCAGAATAAAAATTCAGGCTCAGGAAATAAAATAATTAGTTTAAGAATATGCAAGAAGGACTCATTCCTAATGTTTCGGTCGATTGTGTGGTATTTGGATTTGATTTTACCAATCTGAACGTGCTGTTGATAGAAAGAAATATTACGATCTCCGGGGTGGTATATGCTGACTTGAAATTACCGGGCGACCTTATGCGGCTTGACGAGGAACTGGATGATTCGGCGGCACGCATACTAAAGGAAAATACAGGCCTGAGCAATATTTACCTGAAGCAATTCAAATCGTTCGGTTCGCCCGACAGGTTGAAACGGAAACCCCGTGACCTGCAGTGGCTTCGGCAGATCGACCACCCCGAAGAACATGTTGTTACCATAGCTTATTATTCGCTAATCGATACTACCGAACAAGGTGGCTCAAAACTAACTATCAGTGATAACGCTAAATGGTGCCCGGTTCATGAAGTAAATGACCTGGTGATGGACCACATGGATATTCTGCGAGCCGCGCTTGAACACCTGAGGGTTGAGCTGCTGAATAAACCCATTGGTTTTGAGTTGCTTCCGGATAAATTTACGCTTTCGCAGATGCAGAAGCTATACGAAGTAATTTTGGGAACCAGTTTCGATAAACGGAATTTCAGGAAAAAGATTTCCAGCATGAAGTACCTGATTCCTTTAAATGAAAAACAGGTAGGGGTTGCTCACAAACCTGCCCGTTTGTATATTTTCAGCCGCGAAGTGTATACGAAAACCAAAAAGGACAACTTCGACTTCTCTGTGTAAGCTGAAAGGAATTGCTAATTTTTAACTATTCGGTGTCTATAGTTTGATTGCCTATAGTTCCTCGTTAATTTTATTTGCTGCATTTTGAATATACTTTGTCAAAAACAGTTTTGAAGGTTTTCAAAATTTGGGATTAATGATAGCGCTATTTTGCTGAATTTTATGGACTAATGGCGTTAGTGGTAACAACTTAAGGCATTTTAGGCACTCAAGGCACTTTAAGTACTTTTAAAAACAGCAATACTTTATTAGGGTTAACAGTTATACGTATACTTTAGTATATCTCTTTAATTTTCATGGTATTACCCCGGAAGCTAAACGTATCTCCCTTTTTGAGGTCTTTCATTGCCACTACCAGGGGAACCACTGGCGAAACGACATAAACGGTCTCATCCTCGATCTCCAGTTTTCCAATGCCGGCCAGTATGAAGAGCGTCTGTGAATCGAGCACTACCAGGGCGCCGGGCTCTACTTTCTCACATAAAGTACCTGTTTTAATTTGCCGCATATACCTCAATTCCTCGGCAATCACCGATAATTGCTGGGCAAGCATATCGCGTTTACGCATCATCTGAGCCCTGAACGAATCATACCTGTCCCTGGGAGCGCCATATTCGTTCGCACTTTGCTGGGCATCGGTCATAGCAGCTATAATATTCGTTTCCGACTCTTCTTTGGCCTGGATACACTTGTTTAGTATTTTTTCTTTTAAATTGATATTCAACGACATAAAATAAAGTCTTATAATTTCCGGCCTAAGTTTTATAGCATGTAAAGATAATTCTTTTCGCATCTGTTATATTTGCAGTGAGTAAAAGTTAAAGACATTGAATACTGGAATAAACAATCTTAGATCTGGACAATACGAATGCTGATATTTTACAGACCACAAACGGATCCCTACCTGAATATTGCTGCCGAAGAATACTACATAAGGCACGCAACGGAGGATATTTGCATGATATGGACCAACTCCAGGTCCGTGATTATTGGCAAACACCAGAATGCATTTGCCGAAATCAACTATCCTTACATGAAAGCAAACGATATACCTGTAATCAGGCGTATCAGCGGTGGCGGGGCCGTATACCATGATGCCGGAAATGTGAACTTCACTTTTATTGCGAATACAATTAAAACCAACCAGGTAGACTTTTCGCGCTTTACATCCATCATTGCGGGGTTTATGCGAAGCCTTGGAATTGATGTAATGGTGGGTAAACGCAACAGCCTTTTTGTTGGCAAGCTGAAATTTTCGGGACATGCTGAGCATATTTTCCATACTAAAGTTCTGCATCACGGGACCATACTTTTTAATACTGACCTGGACGCGCTTCAGTTTAGCCTGTATCCCGCGAAGGTATACGAAGGAAAAGCCATGGCATCCGTACGCAGCGAGGTTGGGAATATAGCTCCACTCCTGCCCTGCTCACTAAGCATAGATCAATTTATTGATAAGCTGGTATCGTGGCTAAGTGATTATTATCCGGGAAGTAAACCGTATCAAATGACAGAGTATGACACAAAAGAAATACTTCAGTTAGCCGAAACAAAATACAGAACCTGGCAGTGGAATTTCGGCTATTCACCGGCTTACAGTTTCCGGGTGGAGATTCCTATACATGCAGGATTTTTACCTGTAATGGTAAAGGTCGAGAACGGTAAATTTGTCCAGGTTGTTTTTCCAAATGGATTCCCAAACCCCGATTTGGCTGGTATACTTAGCGAGTTGACCGGGGTGTTGCATAAAGAAGAAGAAATGGATGGTTTTGTTAAAAAAAACAGGCCAGGCCTCGAACTTGAGGGCGTAAATACTGTTTCTTTCAGTGAAGCTTTCTTCACATAGAAAACTATAACGAAATTTAAAAAATAACACTACAACAAATGCAGGCACAGCAAATTTTCGACAGGCTTTGGGCTGGCTATATTGCCCAAAATCCTGAAGCAAAAAAGGTTTACGACAACTTCGTCTCTGAAGGCGAAAAAGTAGAGAATGACCATATTGCTTTTCGCACTTTCTTCGATACCCGGATCAATGTGGATGTTTTGGCTCGTCCCTTCCTGGAAGCCGGGTATGAGCAGAAAGGATATTATATTTTCGAGGACAAACACCTTACCGCCAAGCATTATGAGCATAACTCCCTGCCGGATGCACCCAGGGTATTTATCAGCCAGTTGATGACAGACCATTTTAGCCCTGAATTACAGGATGTTGTTAAACAAATTGCAGCACGTGTGCCGGACGAACTGGTTTTTGGCAATGAGCTGATTTTCGCAGGGAATGTATGGGGGCCTCCCTCCTATCAAACCTATGAAATGTTGCGAAATGAATCGGAATACGCAGCCTGGCTTTATGTGTATGGCTTTGTGACTAACCATTTTACGGTAAGTATCAATTCATTAAAAAAATTGAATACCATTCAGAAAGTCAACCAGTTTGTGAAAGACAAAGGATTCCTGCTTAACAGTTCGGGTGGGGAGATCAAGGGAACACCCGGAGAACTGCTGGAGCAGTCAAGCACAAAAGCCGGTTTCCTATCAATCAATTTCGTGGAAGGTACTTTTGAAGTACCTTCGTGTTATTATGAATTTGCCATCAGGTACCCTGACCAGGATGGAAAATTGTATTCCGGGTTTATTGCCAAATCGGCTGATAAAATCTTTGAAAGCACTGATTTTTATAACAAATAGCTTTCTTAAGTTTTACTTCCCGGCTAAATCAACCAAAAGCAGGACAATGATTATTAATAAGTATCAGTCCAAATCATTACTTTTGGCTGAAATATACCTTTAGCATGAAGTTACTTTTTCGTTTACTCATTATACTCATTGTAAGTACATTAAATCGGGAAATTGTTTCCGCACAGCATTCCAATTCCTTTGCAGGCATACGGTTTGGCTATGCTTTGCCGCTAGGTCAGTTTGCTTCGCATGATTTTGACACTCAATCCGGGGGCGGGTATGCCTTACTAGGAAAAAGCTTTGGTGCCGAAGCAGCCTGGTTTATAAGCCCCAAATTAGGGTTCGGATTTGACATTTCAACCAACTCATTTGGTTTTGCCTCAGGTTATTACGCCGATGATTTTATAAAAAACATACCGATTTACACGAGCCTTGACTTACTTTCAGGGCCCTATAAGCTTACGACGTATATGGCTGGTGTGTATTATAAATTTTCGCTTACAAAGAAGTTTTCCTCTACCGTAAAGGTTATGGGGGGAATGCTCAGGGCCCGAACACCGGACCAGTTTTTTGGAGGAATAGAAGATGGAGTAAGGGTAACATTTTGGAAAACAGGATCTACGAATTCGCAGCCATCATGTTTGGCCGGGGTTTCTTTAGAATACAGGCTCTACCAGCAGGTCAGCCTTCTTATGCAGGCTGACCTTGCCTATGCCCGCATGGCATTCCCGTTTATTAATGCTGGCGAAAGGTACAACCGGGTTATGCAGATACCGGTTTTCAGGTTGCAGCCGGGTATTAACGTACATTTTTAATTTATACCTTCATCCTGTCACCGGCTGATCCCGGCAATCTCATCGAAATCGCAAATAGGCTCAAAATCATACAATATGAAGAATATCAAGAAACATTATAAGATTAAAGCGACAGCCGAAGATATTTTCACGGCTTTAACCAACCCGCTTACCATAGAGATATGGACCGGTGCATCCGCAGTAATGGAGCCCGTTGCCGGAACAGAATTTTCACTTTGGGATGGCGAAATTTCAGGCATCAACATCGAAATTGAGCCCGGGAAAAAGATTGTACAGGAATGGTATTTCGAGGACGAAGAAGGAATGCCCTCGGAACACAAATCCATAGTTACCATCAAATTACATGATGAAGGAAGTTCCACCGATGTTGAACTGCTGCATATCAACATCCCTGACGATGCATTCGACAATATAGTGGACGGCTGGGACCGTTATTATTTCAAACCCTTGAAAGAGCTGGTGGAAGAATAAGATGGAAGCCGGCATCATTCCCCATAATAAAATCAGTGAACTCAAGGCTTCCCTGAAAGGAGAGGTATACGACGACGAGTATTCACGCCTGGTATATGCCACCGATGCTTCTGCTTACCGGCAGATTCCCCAGCTTGTGGTACTTCCGGCCGATATTGCCGACCTTAAAACGCTGATATCCTTTGCCAGGTCCATGAATACATCCCTGATCCCGCGCACCGCAGGCACTTCGCTTGCCGGGCAGGTTGTGGGTGGCGGTATAGTCGCCGATATTTCGAAACACTGGAACCAGATACTCGAAATCAATACGGACGAACAATGGGTTCGGGTCCAGCCGGGCGTCGTATTGGATGAGCTGAATAAGATACTGGAACCAAAGGGACTGTTTTTTGCCCCTGAGACTTCGACCTCAAACCGCTGCATGATTGGCGGCATGGTCGGGAATAATTCGTGCGGCTCACATTCCCTGGTATATGGCAGCACCCGTGACCATACACTCGAAGTGAAGACTATTTTG
>JBAXXB010000243.1:0-7299 GCA_037128115.1 Bacteroidota bacterium | reverse complement strand
TATTGATTGTCACAGATGTTGTTGTAATCGAAGCTGTAGTTGCCGAACCACGCTCAGTAATTGCAGCGTACCCATTGTTTAATAATAACAAATTGGCAATCAAACAACTAGTAATGGCGTAAATCTTTATACCGGTTAAATATCTTGTTTTCATAACAAATATTTTTATCCTATTTAAATTCCATTGTTTAATTAATTCCCGAAGGTGCTACCGGGTTGTTATGCAATGTATTAAGCGTCACCGTTGTAGTAGCCGTACAGCCGTTGTGATCGGTCACGATTACGGTATACGATCCGGCAGCCAGGCCGCTGATATCTTTAACCGAAGCGGTATAGCCGCCGGGCCCTGTCCAGGCGTAAGAGGCATAGGGTGTTGTTCCCCCGCTCACGGTAAGCACAATAGCCCCGTTGGTATTCCCGGGGCAGGTAACATGAGTGAGCACGGTGCTCAGTATAAGCGCATTGGGCTGTGTTACGAGGACGCTGCAGGTTTTGGTACAGTTGTTGGCATCTTTAACGGTCACAATATAGGCGCTTGGCGAGGCAGTTACCGTGAAGGTATTCCCAGCCTGGTAGGCACCGCCGTTAAGGCTGTATTGCAGGCTTCCTGTGCCACCGCCGGCAGTTACCATCAGGGTGGTGGTTCCCCCGTTACATCCTATGGTTCCGGCCGACGCCGAGGCCGTGATAGCTGTAGGTTGGCTTACTGTTATGCCCCCCTGGGTGCGGGTGCAGCCATGGGCATCGGTTACGGTAACCGCATAAGTGCCTGCCGCCAGGCCAGTTCGGTTCTGTATGGTTGGACCATCACTCCATGCATAGGTATATGGACCAGTACCCCCGGTAACGGAAAGTGAAATGGCTCCTGTTGCTGTTGCATTGCAGGCTGCGCCTGTAACAGAGGGTGTAATGGCAATACCATTAGGCTGGGATACCGTCGCAGAGGTAGTGGCGAAGCATCCTTTGCTGTCGGTCACTCTCAGGTTGTAGGTGCCGGCAAGCAGGCCGCTGCGGTTTTGGGTAGTAGGTCCATCAGCCCACAGGTAGGTATAAGCCGGTGTGCCGCCACTTACCGAAACGCTGATGCCTCCGGTGGCGCCTCCATTGCAAAGTGCAGAAGTTGCTGTAGCCGTGATGGCCAATGCCGCAGTTTCGGTGAGGGTAGCTGTAAATGTTTTTGAACATCCCGATCCGCCGTTTGCCGCTACGGATATAGAGTAAACCCCAGCCGCAAGCCCCGTGATAGAGGTTCCCGTGCCGCTGCCCGAGCCGCCGCCGCTCCGGGTCCAGTTCCAGTTAAAAACCGGTGTGCCGCCCGAAATAGCCATAGCTATACTGCCATTGCTTGATCCAAAGCACGGATTGGTAATGGTGGGAGTTACCTGGAGGTTACATCCTATAGTCACACTCTGGTTTGCTGTGTACGTTTTTAGAGGGCAGGAGTGGTCGGTGAGAGTTACCGAGATAATACAGGAGGTTGGTCCCGAAACAAGGGGCGGGTAATAAGTAACCGATGCCGATGTGGCATTGGGTGAAAAGGTTCCCCCGCAGGAAGTCTGCCACAATACATCGTAAGTACCCGTTCCCGAGAAAGTATAACTCAGCGCCTGGGGTGTCCCGTTATACAGGGTTGATGGAATGGGATTTATGCTCAGGGATGCGGCCTGGGCCTTTTCCTCGGTGGCATAAAATGAGAAATTAAAGAATGCCCTCATGGCTGCCACATTGGCTGTGCCCGTGCCGGAAATATTATGAGCAGCCTCCATCATAACCCTGCCCCGGTTTTCGTCGCCGAATCCCCTGCCGGAAGCCAGCGTGGCTGCCGGGCCCGAAGAGAATATGCCTGTACCGAGTGTGTTGACAGGGGACGGATCCCATACATATATTTTTGTGCCACTTCTCCAGCTTGCACCGGCAAAGGGTATGTAAATCTGTTCCGAACCGTTCTGCTGGGCGGCATCCATAGTACCCATAAACTGCATGATAGGGTCCCCCGGATAATCATAGCTGTAGGTAGGAGTACCTCCTGAATGATTTCCCCAGAGCACCAGGGCATTCTGGCAATAGGGGCCGCTACCCGTGGCCGTCCCGGTTTTATTGGTCAGGAAATTGGTCTGGTTGGCCGGGGAGGCCGGGTTGAACATATCTTCGAGCGCACTGCCGGCATGGCATCCCAGCCAGATTCCTCCTTTGCAGGTATAGTTCCAGTCGAGCAGGTGCCCGTGTGTGCTCCACTCCGGGTCGGCATGGGGCATCACAAACAGGTCGTCGCAACAGTTCAGATCTGCCGGATTTTTCCATCCGCTTTTGTTACTGCCACCGTAGGCTGAAGGATCAATACCCGCATAGTTGAAGAAATTAACGGCAATGGAACCGTTTTGATAGTCCAGCGTCCACTGGGGCATGTTACTGAGCTCAATAACGGTGTATGGCAGTGTAATGGGTGCCGTGGTGGTTACCCCAACCACTCCGGGAGTGCCTGTCCAGTAGGTGATCCTGCCGTTGATCGCGGATGTGCGGTAATTTGCAGGAATAATGAATGTGCCTCCTTTATAATCAACCCCGTTATAGGTGAAATCGGTCCCGTCCTTCGACTTTGAAGGGTTTATGGCCCAGCTAACTGATCCGTGGTAATTTTTAACGATATCGTATACCATTCCGTATGGCTTCATCCCATTTGCCACAGTCTGCGGGCTAACCCCCATGTTGATGATAAACGAACCTGAGGGGATCACAGACGTTTGTGATTTCCCTCCTAATGGCAAAAACAAGAACAGGAATAGACTAAATATCACACCTGTTGAATTGATGACCATTTTTTTGAATCCTGAGTAACTGCTTTTCATCGCTATATGATTTTGTTATATTGTTGACAATCAGGTAATTTTAAATATGCTCCTGTACCTTCTATTGTACACCTAGCTGCAAATGAATTACTGGTTTTGAAGTCAGGTGACGCATCTATACCCCGCTCCCTATGCCGGATAAAGGCAGAGAAGGCAGGGTTATAAGCATACAGCAAGATGGAGCGGGGGTTCCCCTGGGTGTAACCAGGAGGATAGTGAGCAAGGTGAGTGCGCAGGCTGGTTGTAATTTATTTCTCATAAGATCAGGATAAAATGAATGATCATTTTGTTAACCTAAGTCCTACAAGTACAATGTAGTATACTATTATATTGGAAGATAATTTTATGCTTTTTGGTAAGTTAATTGTTTTTAGGCAGTGAAATCCTGTTACCTAACATCCGGATACCCGGTTGGTGACTATTCTGCCAGATTAATCTAAAAGTGAGTTGTATTGAACGTCAAAAGTGAGATTTGAACAGGTTCTCTACTATGTGTAGCCAGGTGGATAGGAAGAAGGGCGAGTGCGCCGGTAATTTGTAATTTCTTTCTCATAAGATTAAGGTAAAACTATTATTAATTTTTAACTTAAGTCCTACAAGTACAATGTAGTATACTATGTATTAGCAGATATTCTTTATTTTCATTCGTTAGCTAGCTATTTTATGAAAGTATTATCCGGATACTATATTAGTATCGCGCTTTCCAGATCACACTGCAGCAGAGGGAGAATTAAATGTAAAAAGCGAAATTTGAGAAGTGTTTCCAAGAGGTGCAGCCACGTTGATAAGAAGCGGGGCGAGTGCGTCGGCGATCAGTAATTTTCTCATAAGAATAGGTTTATTGAAGTTTTTACCTAAGTCCTACAAGTACAAACAAGTATAGTATAGAATAGTAGAATGGTTATTCTGTTTTCGTAAAATTGACTATTTTGTAGTTTTCTTTAAATTATTCTTTGCCGGAAAACTGATTCCGGCATAAATAGTATGCTATTAAAAAGTAGTCTATTGAAAATTTATTCTAAAGAAGTTCAGTCAAGACTGTAATTTCAATTGAGATTTCTTTAAATAAACTGTCTTTTTAATTAAAATCAAATTAATCCGGTTTGAATGACAAATATAGGCTAAAAAAGTCCAATTTGTTCAAAAACGGAATAATTTATTTCCATTCCAGATTATTGAACTCTTTCCCGAGAAAATTATCAAAGCAAAATAAGATCAAAAGTACAAATACCATTAACCCTGTCCAGCTTTCCCAGGATACCCATGTAATTTCCGGTTCGGAACTTAGGAATAAACCAGTGCTGACATGTACCCAGATTGGGTTGAATCTGATCCATGCAAATCCCGGAAAATTCAGCCCGGTGAAAATTCAAGGGCACAGGAAGTTTTCCTCCTATTTAATCCAGACCGGCTTGTGCAACTATATCCTGCCAAAAGACAGAAAGCAGCAGAACAGACAATGGGCTACCTTCTTCCACGAACGGAACAAGGCAGTTAGCGCATTCTTTTCAAAAACACTATACTGCCTTTACCAGGAAGTAATTCTTCTTTCCTTTTTGAGCGAGGATATAGCGGTTATTTAGTAAAAATGCAGGGGTCACTATAGTTTCTTCGAGCGCTTTTTCCTTGTTCACCTGCACGCCACCGTCCTTCAGCATGCGCCGGGCTTCGCCTTTGGATGGGAAAATACCGGTTTTCTCCGAAAGGAAATCTACCATACCTATTCCTGTTTCCAGCTCATTGCGACTGATCTCGCTCTGCGGAACCCCTTCGAATACTCCCAGGAGAGTCTTTTCGTCGAGCTGGCGGAGTGTTTCGGTTGTTCCCTTTCCAAACAGTATTTCCGAGGCCTGCACTGCCTGGTCATATTCTGCCTCCCCGTGAATACGGAGTGTGAGATCCCTGGCCAGGGCTTTCTGTAAAGCGCGGAGGTGAGGAGCCTGATCATGTTCCTGTTCCAGGGCTTCTATTTCATGCCGGCTGAAAAGCGTAAAAATGCGTATATATTTCTTCGAATCATCGTCGCTGCAGTTGAGCCAGAACTGGTAAAAAGCATAAGGCGAAGTCTTCTCAGGATCAAGCCAGATATTTCCTTTTTCTGTTTTTCCAAACTTTCCCCCGTCGGCTTTCGTAATCAGGGGACACGTCAGGGCAAATGCTTCTCCGCCTGTTTTCCGGCGAATCAGCTCGGTACCGGTTGTAATGTTGCCCCATTGGTCACTGCCGCCCATCTGTAGCTTACAGTTCTTATTATTGTATAAATGCAGGAAATCGTATCCCTGCACCAGCTGGTAGGTAAACTCTGTAAATGAGATACCAGTTTCGAGACGTTTCTGAACCGAATCCTTCGACATCATATAATTGACAGTAAGATGCTTCCCAACCTCACGAAGGAAACCCAGGAAGGAAAACTCCTTCATCCAGTCGTAATTATTTACTATCTCGGCACAGTTTGGCTTTGAGGAGTCAAAATCCAGGAATTTAAGTAACTGTTCTTTTATACATTCCTGATTGTGGTGAAGCAACTCCTCGCTCAGTAGGTTACGTTCTTCACTTTTGCCGGAAGGATCACCTATCATACCGGTCGCACCGCCAACCAGTGCCAGCGGTTTATGCCCGGCCAGTTGCAGTTGTTTCAACATCATAATTGAAACCAGGTGCCCGATATGCAGGGAGTCGGCAGTGGGATCAATGCCGACATAGGCGGTGGTCATTTCTTTCTCCAGTTGCTCGGCCGTGCCAGGCATTACATCATGTATCATCCCGCGCCAGCGCAGTTCGTCGACAAAACTCATAAAATCATTATTTGGGGTGCAAAGTTAGCAAAACAAATGATCGGCTGCCCAACTAGCATAAAACAGCTAATTGCAGAAGCGATCAAAAAATTCATAGTTTTGCAGAATGATACTTGTCACCGGCGGAACCGGTCTGGTTGGTTCCCACCTTCTGTTTGAGCTTGCAAGCAAAGGCCATAAGGTAAAGGCTTTATTGCGCCCAGGTAAAAAACCCTACGAAACCCGTAAAATCTTCAATTGCTTTTCAACCGAAGACCAACACCTGATCGACAGGGTCGAATGGGTAGAAGGGGACATACTCGATCCTTATTCGCTGAAGCAGGCTATGCAGGGAGTGGAGTATGTTTATCATTGTGCCGCGTTTATTTCATTTAACCCGGCTGATTTAAGACATATGATAGCGGTGAATGTTGAAGGAACTGCCAATGTGGTAAATGCCTGTCTCGAAAATGGCATTAAAAAACTATGCCATGTCAGTTCAATCGCCTCGCTGGGCCAGGCTGAAAAAGGAGAAATGATAGATGAAAAAGCCAAGTGGAAAACCTCACGCGTCAACAGCGGTTATGCAATAAGCAAATACGGAGGTGAACGTGAAGTATGGCGTGGAATGGAAGAAGGCCTGAACATGATTATTGTTAACCCCTCGGTGATTATAGGTGCAGGCTGTCACCCTAAAGCCATAAACAAGCTCTTTCACAGCATTAAACACTTCATTCCCTTCTATACGGCAGGAGTCAACGGTTATGTGGACGTACGTGATGTAGCCAGGGCCATGATTTTACTTATGGACAGCAATATCAGCGGTGAACGCTTCCTTTTAAATTCCGAAAATTTATCACTGAAAGAATTCTTTGAGAAAGCAGCCGATATACTAGGCAAACCTCATCCAAGGATTCGTGTTAACGGTACGCTGATGCTGCTGATAGCCTGGATGGATGAAATGCGGGGCCGCCTTACAGGAAGTAAGCCTTTACTTACGAGGGAAAATGTTGGAGCAGCCTTATCTACATCCTGCTATTCGGCTGTAAAATTCAGGGCCAGATTCAATTACGACTTTATTCCCATAGCTGACAGCCTCGGGGAGGCTTTCAGGATACTTGAAGGAATGAAGAAATGAGTGCCTGCTGTAAATAAACAAGAGGCTGCCGAAAAACCGACAGCCTCTTGAATTGTTAGGCAAAAGGAAGTAATCCAAGCTGTGTTTAGTAATACTCTCAGCCCTTTGTCATGACTGACAGTTGCAATCAATTCGATATTAAATCATTCCGTTCTCAATCTTTCCTTTCGGTCCGCCGAAGCCCGGTCAAACAAAAACCAAAGTTAACCAAAAACCACTTTATTTAACTCTGTTCAGTAGTTTATAGCCCTGCTAACGAAAAGTAATACGCAAAAAGCAAAAATAATTCATTTATTTTGAAAATAAATTTTATATGGCTGTAATTCAATTACTTAATAAGTAACATTTATTTTGTAATTTAGAGTGGCTGAACTGGTTTTTTTACCTTTTCCGCCGCGTCAGGCTTCATTCCGGGTTATGGATTCCCGCCATCCCCACAGCGGTCAACCAAAATGTCGCAAACCGGTTGTAGAATTTGAGTTTAAGAAACATTGTTAACCGACTAAACTCAAAAGTCGGCATATTTTGTTTATAACATATT
>JBAXXB010000242.1:0-7344 GCA_037128115.1 Bacteroidota bacterium | reverse complement strand
TGTAAATTGCCCTCCTCCATTATTAACCCATCCAGTTGTAATTGACCATGCACCATTTAACTTTTCAGCCCCCAATGCTTTATTTTGATACTTGTCAAGCAGTACCGACATTTTCGATGTACTATCATAGTGAAAATTAGCAGAGTCAACAAAATCAATAAAGGACACCATATTGGCATCCGTCATTTCAGGTGGTGGGTTAAGATTTAAACCTGAGCCTAGTTGAGCCCTCCCCTCAATCTCCATCCCTAAATCTCTTGTAATTCCCATGATTATTCCTCCTTAGGAAAGTATGCGTATATCCCCAACGGCTACAGCTGTTCCAGTGCTCCAAACCTTTTTTACACGGAATTCTGACACCCGGCCCGCGTCAAACTGATCTGAGTCAGTATCGCCATCCACCGTAGTATATTTTATCACACCACCGGTACCGTTATTCTTTACTTTGATGTAACCGTGCACGCATTCGGCTGAGTCACTCAGGGTAATCACTTTGGTACTATCGATAATGCCTGAGCGGGTGATGCCATCCAGGTAATCATGCAGCTCCTGTGCCGAGGCAAATGTCGAAGGCGATGTAACCGAAGCAAATGGAATTGTAATTCCGTTTTCATCGTTCATCTGCCCAATTTTACGGCCAGTTAGAACGATATATACATTTAACGCATCGTGATCAACAAACAGTATTTTATCAATCTGAATGCTCTTTGCATCAATAACGATAGCTGATCCTTTTTTTGAGATTATCATTTTACAAGGTTTTAATGTGAATGAGTCAATGAATTTATGCTGACAGTGTTACTCCTACAGAGTACCTGAATACAATCAAATTTGTTACTGAGGTACTAGCTCCACTAATTTCTACATTTCCATTTGTCCGGATCGTTAATGGAACTATTGTACTGCCAGATTTATAGAATCCAACTATGTCAAAAGCCGGACGCATATTAGCAGGTAAAGTGCAAAGAGTGCCACTGGAAGAGGTGGCATTGAACTGGCAAACTATCATACAATCGAAAAACCCGTTCCGGAAGCAATACATTCCATGAGCAAGTGCAGATGTGAAACCGGTTCCAAGTGCATAGTCATGAGTATCCTGTTTCAATAGAAGCGTATCTGAGGTAGATATCGTTAGCCTGGGTAAAGTACTTAGTGGTATATCACCTAAGGCAGCCGTCGCGATATATACCAGGTTATATATTACCTCAGTCATCACATATTGCAATGACGATCCTACCATGCGTTCAGATGTCTCAACCACGGCCCTTCGCAGGTATAAAGATTTACTGGAGTCATAGGTAAACGATGCTGTTGGAACCCGACATATTTCAGTCAGATCATACACATATCCGGCAGTTACCGTGAATGGTGTTGCCGGGTCGAACCCTGCAAATGAATCATGGGCTATACCTGATAGAATAGTCACGGCTGATGTAATGCCGTTAAACAATTGCTGCACCCCGGTAAGGTTTGCATTTTGCAACACTTCAAAGTCAGTTGATCGAAATGGCTGTCCACCAGCAAGGAATTTTAATTTTTTCATCGGAGTATTATTGTGTAAATTTTACCTGGCAGTTTATATGCATTTAGTAATTCACGAGCGTAATTAACCAGTGAAGAAACTGGCAAGGGTAGTATAATTGTAAACTCATCGAGACCGAATTCAGCATCAGTATAGAAAAGAATTATGTCAGTATCGGTTATGTAAAGATCATCAAACGAAGTTTCATCCTCCCTGAATAGAGTAACATCTAAAGCTTTCGGATCGATAACAGCTTCAGGAGAAATATGCATCTTCAATAACTTCTCCAGGTAACATACCTGTGGAGTCATATATGCCTTCAAAGTCGTATCTTCAATGAACAGTTCCTGTCGTAGCAATAAGTATTGCAGATAAGTTATGAATACGCGGATCAGGCCGGTTAGTCGTATCGATGACCGAAGGATAAACGGAGTATGGATCGAACTGATCCTGTATAAGGATGTATTACTCATACACGTCCGAGTAAGTAATATCACATGCGTCCCAATCAATCATACAAAATCCCGCATTCGGAATAACAGTCCATAAGCCATCAGTGCTCCAGGTTCCGGAGTCAATATGTCCAACCGAGAGTATCACGTTTATGATACCTGGCTGGTTCTTGATCTGCTGAATGAGTTCCAGTAGGTAAACAGTACCATTAAATTCAATTGAGTTCACATAAGCGTTTGCCGGATCAGTAACAGCATTTCGGCTTGGCTCAGCTATTAGCGTATTATCAGCATTAAGTATTGACCTGTTACGATAAATTGTTACAGTGAAGTCCAGCAAGTTCACTGATTGACTAATGCAATTTAACACAACACCTGCATCTTTCCACCTATTCCAGAATGCTTTGAATGCATTTAGTTCCGGAGTTGTTAATATTACCCGGCCTGCCTTCATTGCCTTTATGGTCACATTACCGGTTTCATCTTCAACAGCAGCTGAATACTTAACTACCTGTGCCGTCTCATCTATAATAGCATAACCGAAGTGGTCCGTAATCCATGCTATTACATGCCCATATTGAAACATTTTACTTTGAGATGCATACCAATTCAGAGTATGAGGTTTATCCGAAGCAATAATTGAAGTTATTTTTACCTCATGCAGATCCTGCAAATTTTCGATTACCCAGGAACCAACGGATACAATCCAAAGCCATAGTCTCCATATGGCTACTTTTGATGCTGTTCGTACATCATTGACCAGTTTCTTAGCTGTGTCGACGCTCTCAGTGTCATTATTAACGTATACTCCCAGCTCGGACATATTTCCTTTCACCAGGTTAAGAGCATCATATATTTCTGCTATAGTTCGTGCCATTATATTCCGGTTGAAGGGTTAATATTATTCAATTCGTAGTAATCGACTACACGCTGCTTATCTGCGGCATCAGGCAGAAAAACGACCGTGCCGGTTGCTATCGTGTCATCCGGACGAATGGAAGGATTAAGCTCAAGGAGTGTAAATACAGGATCAACGCTTCCCATATGACGGATAGCGATGTCCCATATATTTTGACCTGATAAAGATATTATACTACGCATGTTGAGATTGTATTGTAAGATTGCCGCCTGTTGCTTTTTTTAGTGTCAAAACCTGTAACCCATCCGACTGAAATTGCTGCCGTATTTTGCGCAGTGCCTCCCGCTCCGACTCGTCGAGGATAAAATAGTCCATTCCCACGCCAACTATCGGAGATTGTTTCCATTCGCTTTCTCCTGTAGCGAGTAGAAGGGCCTGCTGCTGAATAAGCACATCATCAGTAACCAGGTCTCCATCTCTTACCAGTAGATCATAGTTGTCGTCGAGTAATATATCGTTATGTATATTCATGATCTAGCTTAGTGTTCCGATACCAGTTGATGTAGTAGTTCCAGTTTGCGCTGTAGCACTTCCTGCTGTTGCCACTGCTATCCCAGCTGCAATTGTAACCGTGGCTGTTTTAACATAGGCATCTATTAGATTTGCAAGTCCATCAGCAAAGTCATCATAGGTGCCTGCACTTTCGGCAATAGTTTGTGCAAGTGTTTTAATACCTGTCTTGAGTGTTGCTTTGTCGAGTGCCATTATTTTAAAAGCTTTTTAAAATCTGTTTCAAAAGTGTTCAAACTAGTCAATGTTGGCGGGAGAGGTGTACCAGATGGACCTGACGGTGTGCTTACAGTGATTTGCTTTATGATATCGCTGACCGATTGAAACAAATCCTTTAATCCTACCTGGTCATTCTTGATATCGATTTTTTTTGATTCGCTGTCAAATTCTATAACCAATCCATTTTCTTCGAATTTGAATGAGCTGATTTTGTCAGCCCATATGAGTACTAAGTCGCGCAGATCACCAAAGCTCAGGTCAGCAATTAAGGCCATTGATCCCACCTTTGGTTTGAGTAAAATATTACCCGGATCTGCCTCCTGGCTGAATAACTTTACCTTTGTAATTTTAGTTTCACCAAGTTGAACAGAACAATCAGTTTCCGTTACTTCAGTAACTTCAGCTACTAGCAATGTTCCTCCAGGCTTCACGGCATGGGCTATATGCTGTATTGCTTCACGTATTCCCTGAGCCTGATCGTTCATATCTTAGCCCCAACTGTTATTTTTCGTTCGCCACCTGATTTGCTGATCTTTGTTTCTACAGCAAGCACATAATACTCCCCGTCTTTAATCTTGTAGTCAGCATCAGTTATACTTACCTTAAAGCCTGCATCACAATATGGAATGAGCCATCCGGTAAAGCTTCCTGAATAACCGGTATAACTTTTCCTCTTAGCTGACTCTTCAGCCAGTTTGGTTAAAGATGCCAGGTCACTTATTCCATCGCGTTTAATTGTCTCACTGTCACCACCGGTTTTACCAGCATTAGCACGTATAACTTTTCCATCCTTGCCTTTGCCTTCGACAACGACTCTGAATGGCCTGTCTTCAGCTATCTTATATTCGAGCTCACTCTTTTCAATATTATCCTGGTAACTGTATACTGCCTTTCCAAATATTTCAGCATACTGTGGATGAATATGAAGCACTTTATCTTTCAGGTAAATATTTGCTTTGCTTTCTTCCTGGAGTTTCTTCAGTATATCGTACCCGGTATTATTTCGGATAATATACTTGTCATATTTGAATGCATAATCACAAATGAGCGTATACCCGCCAACTTGCGAGCAAACGTAGTTCAGCAGATCCTTGACATCCGGATTTGTAAATTCTTTGTCCTGGATTGGTTTTCGGAAGTTGTAAATACCATCTTCGCATTTAAGTTTAATAGATCCATCATCGGTAGCTATCGCCTCCAGGTAGCCTGCAAATTCAGTCTTATCATCTCCATCATAACCGGCTTTAATTTCAACTGCATCACCCCGCTTGATCGACTTCTCTATTTCAATTGCTTTATTGAAACATGACCCAGGCAATACGATTACAGCAGTATCATTCAATTGCTCAACTGATCGTATAATAGTTATACTTTCGAGCAAGAGAAGCTTGAATTTACCTACCGTAATTTGCCAGGTTAAATCGAACATTAGTTTTCAATTAGTAGTTGAAATACATCATCAGAGTAGGCCTTTATTTCAAAAGCCTGTGTGTCGGCACCTTTTGTATGTGGAAAATCAAGACTTTCAATTGCTATTTTTGTAATATTCTTATCGTTGAGTATCGAGCATGATACGTCAATGGCCTCATGCTTAGCAAAAAAAGCACGTAACTTTTCTATTTCAGCTGGATAGCTTCCATCCTTACTTTGAAAGATACCAGAAATACTTATGTCAGCATCATCTTCTGTCCAGCGCTCCTTCACGGTTCCTCGCTTACTGCCTTTGCTTACCGTTCGCCTTGTAATTATATTTTTGAAGTTAATTGAGATAAACGGATCTACCGGAAATTGAAAATCATCAAGTCCCTGAACTTTGAATATGAGCGGGAACTGGTTTACCGTATTATATCCGTTTCCGGTATCTACTGAAGCCTGGCTGCTATTAGGGGCATAACGAAGTATTACCACCTTACCTCTAAGCCAGTAAGGTGGAAGATTATAACCGGTTGCTATGATATGGTTTTCGTCCATGTTGTTATGCTGTGGCTTTTGCCATTGCCAATACGCGTGCCATAATGCTAGTTACCTCATTTTCAAGATCAGATCGCTTCTCAGCCATATTACCATCAAACACAATATTTTCAACCATACTGCGAAGGTTGATGATGATATTTGAATTCCTCGTACCTCCAGCTGATATTCCATCCGTGGTAGTCTTTAGTTTATCCGGCTTATCCTTTTTTGCCTTACCTTCAGATCCTGGAGCGACCACTGGAGCAATCTTATGTTCTCCAAGTTTATCTTTCCCACCTCCAGTTAAATCGCTTACCTTTCTTTCATTGTTCCAACTAAGTTCCCACTTGAGTGAGTCCTTGGCTTTTCCTGTTAGATCAGCAACCTTTTTTGCCCCATCAGTTAATGCTGTTTTTCGTGCTTCGATGTCCGCATGTATCTTAGCTATCTCAGATTTATTTTCCGTACTATCACCAATATGCAGCGCTTCTTTGAATTTATACCAGCCTATTCTTATAAAGTCAAGACCCATCATGAATCCTTCAATCCAGGTATTAAAATATAATTTAATAGCCTCTACAAAAGCCTGGAAACTATACTTCATGAAATTCACAACACTGTCCCATTGCTTTCCCCATCCATCTGTTTTATAAACTACATAGGCAATAGCCGTAATTAATGCTATAATGGCCATTACTATAGCTCCGATCGGATTTGCCGTTAAAGCTGCATTGAGTGCCCATTGAATTCCGGTCCATACACTTGTAGCGATTGATGCCATTGATATAGTACCAGTCACAACTCCTGTAATAAATTCCCATGCTACCAAGGCATAATAATGCACCCATGTTGCAGCTGCTGCAATACCCTCCTTTACAGCCAGGATACTATTCCAGTAAATGAGTGCCTGAGTCCTTATTGATAGCCAGTTCATGGCTATAGATAAAGTTCCTATTGCCAGGGCAGTTGATATTACAATATTTTTATGCCGGGTCATCCAAACGATAGATTTCGATATCCCCTCAGCTAACCCCTTGAATTTTTCAGCTATTAAAATAAGTGCTGGAGCTAATGCCGCCTGAATTTGTATTGCAGCCTCACCAAGAGCAACCTGCATACCACCAATCTTCTTATTATAAACTGATAGTGGATCTGCATCAAAAGCAGCCTTGGCTGCTCCTCCAACTTTTTGTTCGACAATAGTTAGTAATTCAAGCCTTGCTAGTGCTTCATGTCCACCTTTAGCCAGGGCTTTCATATGTTCAAGAGCGGCAGGATCTATTTTAATACGCTGACCCAGGCGCATCATCAACTCAGGATTGTTGATTGCTTTTGCAAGCATATTTCCAGCCTCATCAAGTCCCATTCCTAACTTGGTTGCCATATCAGCTGAGGCTGTAGTCATTCGGCCCATTTCGCTCTCGCTGATATTGCCTACCATTCGGAGTTGTGCCTGCAATCCTACCACCTGTGCAGTCGAAAAAAGCATGCCTGATGCAAGCTTCTTGGAACCGGCTACTGTAGCTTCATAAAACTCCTGGCTGAAAGTGCCCATGTTTTGCATGGTATTCTTCAGATTGGCTTCAGCTGCATGAAGCTCATGTGCTTTTTCAATTCCTTTTTCGGTCCCGGAAACGAGTTGCATCATTCCCATGCCTATACCGGCTGTGGCCAGTAAATTTCCGCCTAAACCTCCAAAGAACTTCTTTAATGGATTCCCTTTGCTTGTTTCGTTCTGTAACTTGTTAATCTCCCGCTCAACTTTTTGA
>JBAXXB010000241.1:0-7352 GCA_037128115.1 Bacteroidota bacterium | reverse complement strand
AAGGTCGGTAAATTGAATCGGCAGAGGGTGGTCAATTTAGTCGGCATATCCAGTATAGCCTTACAATCAAAATTATTTGACAGCTAAAAGTATAAGGTGATCTGCCAAAACCACAGGCAGGTGGTCAGAGGATCGGTTTTGGCAAACTATTCTGAAACTTCGGATACTCACCGCCTTATTATCATCTCAATCAACAGATCCCAGATTAACAGCTTCTGCATCGAAGTTGAGCGTGGCACAAATTGATCCGAAGAACTTATTGGGCAAAGCGAAGGCAGCTTTTGTAAATTCAAGGCGGGTATCCTCTTTTTCTTTTAGTAATCCTTTTCTATTTGAAAGTTTAACGTATTTATCTATGGCCCCTGTCAAATTTTGATAGGTGTGTAACATAAGTGATAAATGCCTGTAAATCCGATAAAAATGTAACATCAGTCATGACACTGGAATCAATTTTTAAAGTCTTTGGCCTATGTCAGAATTAAATTTGCTTAAGAATCATCACACAAAGGTCATTGCAACTGCCAGGCAAAATAAAAACATCTGCACAAACCGTCCTCAATTATTCCTGGCAGGATTTCTTAAAAGCAATAAACACTCTGAACAAAAATCTAAATAACAGAAATTTAATATTAGAAACGATGAATACACGATTTTTAAGTTGGGTAACTTTTGTTGCCGTAATGGGCGGGCTGCTGTTTGGTTTAAATATGGCCGGCATTTCAGGGGCTGTTGATGGAATTAAAGGCGATTTTTCGCTTACCGATAGCGGGTTGGGCACTGTAGCCGCCTTACTTACTATAGGGTGTTTGGTAGGTGCCTTATTTACAGGTAATTTTACTGAGAAGTATGGTCGTAAGAAAGTGATGTTAGCAACTGCTATACTTTATATTATATCCGCATTGGGTTGTGCTTTCTCCGGCTCTTCAATAATCCTGATCGCATTTCGCTTACTTTCAGGCCTTGCTGTAGGTGCCACATCGGTGGTTGCCCCCATGTATATCTCTGAAATTGCACCTGCAAAGAAAAGAGGCCGGCTGGTATCATTCAACCAGTTCGCTATAACAATAGGTATAGTAGTGGCCTATATTTTCGATTATCTCCTAGTGAATTCAGGTGAAAACAGCTGGCGTTTTATGCTTGCTGTCCCTGCCGTTTTCGGGGTGTTTTACCTGGTTTTTCTGCTTTTGAATTTTCCGGAGAGTCCACGTTGGTTATTGGCCCATGGACGTAAGGATGAAGCTAAAAAGGTGTTACTCAACCTGGGTGGACAGCAATTGGTGAATGAAGAGTTGCCCGAAATGGAAAGTGCCTTGGCAGCCGAACAAAAGAAGGAGAAAATGTCGATCAGTGAACTGTTTAAAGGAAAAACCGGTAAAATTGTTCTTATCGGTACCCTGATTGCAGCTTTCCAGCAGGTTACAGGTATTAATGCCGTGATTATGTTCGCTCCTGATATTTTCCAGGCAGCCGGCGCAGCTAAAGTGGATTCCTTAATGCTGGCTATGATTGTTGGAACAGTTAATTTCCTGGCAACCATACTGGCTTTGTGGTTAGTTGATAAAAGCGGACGTAAGACCTTACTCCTCTGGGGTGCTGTTGGAATGTTTGCCTCCCTTTTATATCTTACTGTTGAATTTGCAAAAGTACAGCAAAATGGAACCGGTGTTTTAATAGCCATGCTGGTTTACATTGCATTTTTTGCAGCGTCCTTTGCCCCTGTCATGTGGGTGATCATTTCCGAAATTTACCCGAACCGAATTAAAGGTGTGGCCATGTCGTTTTCAACGGCCGTTAGCTGGCTGTGCACTTTCCTTACTGTTTATTTTGCACCTGTGATACACGGAACATTAGGGCTGCAATATTTATTCGGCATCTTTGGCTTCTTCAGTGTTGTTGCCTGGATTTTTGTAAAAATCTGGATCCCGGAAACCAAGGGCAAATCGCTCGAGACCATTCATGCCGAAATGCTGAAATAAGGCTGGTTGATAAGGAAGTTGTGAACAGGAAAGCGGCTCGCCTAGGCAAGAGGGGAACTTGGTGTGAAGGAATAGAGATGGGGAATCAATAGCTTTACTTCATGTTCACCTGTTTTTCGACTTCAATCCTGATTTGATTAACAATACCTTAAAAGTAATACAATGGACAATATTAACCAGATTCTATGCTTCGGCGAAATATTATGGGACAACCTTCCAAGCGGACCTGTTCCCGGAGGAGCTCCCATGAACGTTGCGCTTCATTTATCCCGTTTTGGCATAAATTCATCGGTAGCAAGCAGCATCGGGAATGATAAAAAGGGTGCCGACCTCATCGCTTTTCTAAAACAGTCAGGTCTGCGCACCGACCTGGTTCAGATTCACGAATCGCTGCCAACCAGCGAAGTACTTGTTTTTTTAGATGAGCATAACACTGCTTCCTACGAAATCTGCGAACCTGTTGCCTGGGACGGAATTGCTCTGACACCCGAATTAATCCAGGAAGCAAAAGTCAGCTCAGCCATCGTTTTCGGCTCGTTGGCATCGCGTAACACCACAAGCAGGGATACTCTCATTACACTGATGGAGAGTGACTTGCTGAAGATCATGGATGTAAATCTACGGCCACCCTATGATACAGAGGCAAATGTTAAACCTCTCCTTGAAAAAGCTGACATCGTAAAACTGAATGATGAGGAGCTGATGAAAATTACCGCCTGGTACAATCTGCCTGGAACCCTCGAAGAAAGAATTAGATCATTCGGCAAATTGTTAAACATTGAAACATTAATCGTAACTATGGGGGCAAATGGAGCTTTTGTACTCCACAAAAACGAACTCTACCATCATAAAGGATTTAAAGTTGCAACAGAAGACTCGGTAGGAGCCGGCGACGCATTTCTTGCAGGTTTCCTGGCAGCTTTTTTTGACGGGAAAGATATTTCTACAGCACTTAATGAAGCTTCTGCAATAGGTGCTTTTGTAGCTTCTCAACCCGGCGCTACACCCGATTATACCAAAGACGTAATAAAACGCTTTATCCGAGATTGAAAAGGCATCTCCCTTCCAGAATGAATTTGAGTTGAAAATAGTTCTTAACCAGCATTCACCACTAAATCCCAAACAAATAAACCTATGAGAAACATTTACACAATGCGATTAAAAATCCGATACTTCCTTCTGGTACTATTCCTGGGGATATCGGCAGCCAGTGCTTTTGCACAGGTTAAAGTCACGGGCACAGCAACTGATGCAAGTAATCAAAGCTCCATTCCCGGTCTGAGTATTTCAGTTAAGGGCACCAATGCGGGTACTATGACTGATATTAACGGGAAGTATACTATTAGTGTAGATGCCAAGGCTGTCCTGGTATTTAGCTTTATTGGTTTCACCACACAGGAAATTCCGGTGATGGGGAAAACAATCATTGATGTAAGTATGGCATCAACCGCACAACTTTTGGATCAGCTTATCGTAACCGGATACTCGTCCCAGAAAAAGGTCGATGTTACAGGCGCTATTTCGGTAGTTGAAATGAAAAAAATTGCCAGCCAGAGTCTGAGTTCAGGAAACGTGATGCAGGCATTGCAGGGAAATGTACCTGGCCTGTATGTTACTAAATCAGGAAATCCATCCGGCGCCAGCGACCAGATCCTGATCAGGGGTGTAAATACTTTGGGCGACTCACATCCATTGTATATCATCGATGGTGTTCCTACCACAAGGCCTGAGGTTTTTGCCAGTATCAACCCGGGTTCCATCGAATCGGTCCAGGTATTGAAGGATGCTTCCGCATGTTCAATTTACGGTTCGAGAGCTGCCAATGGAGTTATTATTGTGACCACAAAAACCAGTACGGCAACCAAGGGGAAAGTTAATCTTACTTTTAATACCAATCTTTCAGTACAATCTGAGAAGAAAGAAAGGTATAAAATGTTAAGTTCGTTAGACCGCGGAAAGGTATTATGGCAGGCTTGTGTGAACGATCATACCGATCCTTCAGCTGCCTATGGCGAAATCTATGCATACGACTGGAATCATGATTATAGCAATCCTGTACTCACCAGTGTTGCTGTACAACCTTTTGTAGGTGGTAACACCAACTATCCCGCCGGAAATACCGATTGGCAGGATGCAATATACTCTAAGGGATATGTTACCAATAGTGACCTGACCATGACCGCCGGTAATGATAATGCATTTGTCATGGCCAATTTTGGGTACCTCAAAAATACAGGAATGTTAGCGTATACTAATTATGACCGAATTAACGGGAAGCTAAATTCCAATTTCAAATTATTTAACGGGAAACTTAAATTGGGTGTCAACTCTCAATTTTCGTCGTCGAACGAAACGGGTGCCTGCCAGGATATTGGAAGTGCATGGACCCCTGCCCTGGCAGTTTCTCTTACACCGACCATTCCTTTGTATGGAATAGATGGCAGCTATGGTGGAGCTCTTGGCGGAGGTTACTCCGACAGGAATAACCCGCTTCTGATGCAGGATAAGAATAAATGGGATAATTCACACAATTCAATGATTTTTGGAAATGCTTTTGCCGAATGGAAAATTATTAATAACCTCGTATTCAGGTCAAGTATCGGCATGGATTATAATGCCTTTAACCAAAGGAATATTGAAACGAAAATTAGTAACGGAAGTGTTAACAGGAGCACGAATAGTTTAACTATGAGTACTTCTGATTATTTGAGCGTAGCATTTACCAATACACTTAATTATAACCTTAAGCTGGGAGAACATAACTTTGATATCCTGGGCGGTACTGAATCAGTTAAGACCGATGTTGAGAGTGTAGCCTCAACGGCATACGATTTTGCTATTGAATCAGAACAATATTTTGTTCTGGGAGCAGCTTCCGGTATACGCACTACAAATGGAACAAATACTGGCAGCAGGCTTTTATCGCAATTTGGGAAAGTTGGCTACAGTTATTCTGATTTGCTATTAGCTTCTGTTACCCTGCGCCGGGATGGTTCATCCCGTTTCGGATCCGATACCCGTTATGGTATTTTCCCTTCGGCAACAGCAGGTCTCAGGCTTAATAACCTTGACTTTTTGAAGGAAGTCAAGCAGATTACAAACCTTAAGGTCAGGGTAGGTTATGGCGAAGTTGGTAACCAGTCGATTGGGGACTTAGCCCAGTTTGGCCTTTATGAAGCCCGCTATGCTGCCACAATGAATGATTATTCAGCCGGCTTTTTCGAACAATACTACAATGTAGGTACCGCATATGATATCAATGGCGTTAATACAGGAACCCTGCCATCAGGTTTTGTCTCCATCCAGGCTGCAAATCCCAACTTAAAATGGGAATCAACAAGGGAAACCAACTTAGGTGTAGATTTCGGATTCTTAGGCAATAAGATCGTCGGTTCATTCGATTATTTCCTCAGAACTACCGATAATATTTTAATTAAACCTCCGATTGCTTCGGCTATAGGTGAAGGACAACAGAAATGGGTAAACGGAGCAACCAAGGATAACAGGGGATGGGAACTTTCCCTTGGATACCAGGACGAAACAAAGGGTGGACTAACCTATTCTGTTTCAACAAACTTTGGAGCATTCCATGATAAGATCACTAAACTACCTGAAGAAGTACAGGCTGGTTATGCAGGACTTCCTGGTAATACCATCCTTGGACATTCACAATACGAGGTATTCGGGTATCAATCAGCAGGAATTTTCCAGAACCAGGCTGAAGTAGATGCATGGCCAACCCAGATCGGCGCAGCGCCAGGAAGAATCAAATACGTTGACCTGAATGGCGATAAAGTGGTAAATTCACTGGACCAGGATTGGATCGGAACTACCTTGCCTAAGCTTGAATATGGATTGCGTGTTAACCTTGGATACAAAAACTTTGATTTCTCCGTATTTGGATCAGGAGTTGCCGGGCGTAAAGGTATTGATGCTTACATCTATTACAATAATTTTGTTGAGCCCAGAGAAAATGCAGGCCCGGGAACGATGGATGCATGGACTACAACAAATACAGGCACCGATATTCCGGCTGCTACCATTACCGACAACAACAACGAGAAAAGAACTTCTGACTATTTGCTGAGGAATAATTCCTACTTTAAAGTAAGAAACCTGCAACTGGGATACAATGTTCCTGCCGAAGTAATTAAAAAAGCAGGAATGAGCCAGCTACGTGTTTATTTCCAGGGTGAAAACCTGTTTTGGATAACTCCAAAAGGATATATAGGTGCAGATCCTGAAAGGACGAATATTGAACGTATTCCGGTACCTACCAGCTATTCGTTTGGCATAAGTGCCAGCTTCTAATCCATTTAGTCAATAACTTAAAAACTAACAATCATGAAATATATTTCAAAAATTCTGGTCTTTATCATGGCAGGGGTATTGATTACCTCATGCGGAAAAGATTTTCTAAATTACCAGCCACAGGGAGTTGTAACACAGGATCAGGTGTCAACCTCCGAAAATGTGGATAAACTTGTAATTGCTGCATACGCGGGGATTACTAATGATGATATGATCGGACCAATAACCAGTATGTGGGTTTATGGCAGCGTACGATCGGATGATGCCTATAAAGGTGGTGGCGGAGTTGACGATGTGGGTGATATTAACAAGTACGAGCAATATTACCTTACTACTCCTGACCAGGGAGGAAGTGACTGGATGGCTCCACGCACATGGACGAATTACTACAAGGCAATTTCAAGAGCCAACCTGGCTTTAGTTGCGGCTAACAGCTTAGATGCTGCAAAATTCCCCTCCAAAGCACAGACCCAGGGTGAACTTCGTTTCTTAAGAGGACATTCCTATTTTATGTTGAAAAAGTTATTCAACAAGGTTCCTTTTATTGACGAAACAATGACCCAGGAAAAAATCCTGCAAACATCCAATGACCTGGCTAACGATGCGCTCTGGAACAAAATAGGAGACGATTTTAAATTTGCCATGGATAATCTTCCGGAAACACAGGCACAGGTTGGAAGGGCAAATAAATACGCTGCAGCAGCTTACCTTGCTAAAGTACGTCTGTACCAGGCTTACGAGCAGGATGAAAATCATAATGTTACCAATATTAACCCGACCCGTTTACAGGAAGTCGTTGATTTAACAGGCACGGTGATGGGCCATTATAGCCTTCAGCCTGATTATGGTGAAAACTTCCTTGATGGCTATGATAATGGTGTTGAGTCTATTTTTGCTGCCCAGTTCTCGTTAAACGATGGAACCGAAGCCGGCAGAGCCAGCTATGCAACCGGATTAAATTCACCTACCGGCACTCCTTTATACGGGTGCTGTGATTTCCACAAAGCCAGCCAAAACATGGTTAATGCTTTTAAAACCGACGCAAAGGGATTACCTATGTTCGAT
>JBAXXB010000240.1:0-7368 GCA_037128115.1 Bacteroidota bacterium | reverse complement strand
CAACATATAAATGGCGCTGATGACCATTGCCAGCCCGCCAACTAAGGCAAACCAAACGGACTGCGCGAAAAGACCCGTGATCATCAGGAATTCCCCGACAAAACCGGCAGTTAGTGGCAGCGCTATGGAGCCCAATGTAACGATAAGAAATAAAATGGCCATATTCGGTGCATGAGCTTTTAGTCCTCCCATCAGCGGTAATTCCAGCGTTCCGGTCTGCCGTTCGATGAGGTATACCAGGTAAAACAGTGCAACAATGGTGATCCCATGGCTGAGAACCTGGAAGAGAATTCCCTGCAGCGCATAATAGTTCAGCACAAACATGGCGGCAGCCATCAGCGAAATATGCGCCATGGATGAGAATGCGATCAGTTTCTTAAGGTTAGTCTGCCGGAATGCAATTACGGAAGCATAGATCACACCGGTGAGACTTAGGATTATAACCGTGTTTTGCCAGAATTGTACACCCAGGGGAACTATAGGGAAGAGGAACCTCAGGGCCCCGTATATTCCCAGTTTTGTCATTACCCCGGCCAGTATCATGACTCCCTGCGTAGAAGCCATGGTATAGGTTTGCGGTTGCCAGGTGTGAAAAGGGAAAATGGGCATTTTTATGGCAAACGCAATAAACAAAATCCAGAAGAGCCAGTTTTGCGTGTCAGCCGGGATATTCAAATGGCTCAATGCTGAGAAATCAGTTGTATGAGGAGCCGGAGTAAGATGGTACAGGAAAATAATACCAAACAAAAGGAACAAACTTCCGGCCAGGGTGTAAATAAAGAATTTGAGAGTAATGGTTTTGCGGCCTTCTCCTCCCCAGAGAAAGAGAATAAAATACACCGGAATCAGCCCGAGTTCCCAGAAGACATAAAACAGGAATGCATTCTGGGCCAGGAAAACCCCTATGAGGGCCGATTGGGTAAACAGTATCAATGCGTTGAGCAGGTTAGCCTGTTTCTGATCGCGTTTAAACCCGGCCAGGATAATGAATGGGAAGAGCAGGTTCGTGAGTATCAGCATGATCATGCTGATGCCGTCGTGCCCCAGCGAGAAACTTATGCCCAGGAAGCTGATCCAGTTCACCGTATACGTCACGGGCGAAAAAGTAACAGCCAGGGAAAGAGTGATGCCAAGGTTAATAAGTGACGAAGCCAGGGCTATCCACCTGACGGTTGCCGCATTCCTGAAAAGCAGCAGGAAAAGGCCTGTGGTAAATGGGATCGAAAGTATAGCCAGCAAGATCATGGGGTCAGATTGTCAGGATGAAAATGATGAATAAGAGGATTCCGGCAACCATGGCAAAGAGATAAAAGCTCATGTTCCCCTGTTGCAGTTTACGAACCAATGAGCCCAGGCGAGCGGTTGATGTGCCTATTCCATCCACGGCAGCATCTATTACCTTGTTTTCGACCTTGTTGAAAAAGAAATCAGAAAGGAAACCAAACGGTTTTTCGAAAACGGCAGCATAGATTTCGTCGATGTAAAACTTGTTGTAGATCATCTTTCCAATCACTGTCATAGATTCTCCTTCGGCAGCCGGTATATGTGCTTTCCTGACAAATGTCCGGTAAGCAAGCCAGATAACAGAACCCAAAAGCACCAGTGAGATCAGGATCAAACCGGTTTCAGTTGTCCGGCTGATTTCTTCGGTTGTTTGTGAAACTACGGCACTGTCCAGGTATGCACTGAATTTCGAAGTTCCTCCGAAAAGTGCAGGCAAATTCAGGAAACCGCCAAAGACCGAAAGTGCAGCCAATACCAGCAGAGGTATGGTCATAACCCCTGGTGATTCGTGAGGATGCGCACCTGCAAGCCGTTGTTCACCGAAGAATACCAGGTACAATAAACGGAACATATAAAAACAGGTCAGAAGTGCTCCCGAAAGTGCCAGGATATAGAGCAGAATGTTGTGCTCAAAGGCTTTAACGAGAATCAGGTCTTTGCTGAAGAATCCCGAAAATGGAGGAATGCCGCTGATCGCCAGCGTTGCCGCCAGGAAAGTGAAATAGGTGAGGGGCATCTTTTTTCGAAGTCCGCCCATCTTGCGAATATCCTGTTCCCCTCCCATGGCATGTATCACGCTTCCGGCACCCAGGAAAAGCAAGGCTTTGAAAAAGGCATGGGTGGTGACATGAAAAACGGAAGTGGAATAGGCACCGAGTCCCAAAGCAATGAACATATACCCTAACTGGGAAACTGTGGAATAAGCGAGCACTTTCTTGATGTCATTCTGCTTTAAGCCTATAATCGCTGCCAGCAGCGCCGTCGCTGTTCCAATAATAATAATCACATTGAGCGTGATGGGTGCAAGATTGTATAACACACTGGAACGGGCGATCATGTAAATCCCTGCCGTAACCATGGTAGCAGCATGTATGAGTGCCGATACGGGCGTCGGGCCAGCCATAGCGTCGGGCAACCAGGTAAACAGAGGAATCTGGGCACTCTTTCCCACAGCACCTATAAGGAGAAGCAACGTTATCAGTGTGATTACCGGTGCACCAGGCTGAAAAGCAGACGTGCGGGCGAAAATTTCAGAAAAAGAAACGGATTTGAATGTATAGAAGAGCAGTATGATTCCAAGAATAAATCCAAGGTCACCTATGCGGTTCATTACGAATGCTTTGCGGGCTGCATAGTTGTATGCCGGGTTTTTATACCAGAAACCTATAAGTAAATAAGAGCATAGACCGACACCTTCCCAGCCTATGAAAAGTACCAGGTAATTTGCCCCCATTACCAGCAGCAACATGCTGAATGTGAATAAATTCATCTGCGCGAAGAAGGAATTTAGGCGATCGTCGTCATGCATGTACCCAATGGAATAGATATGGATAAGTGCTCCAACCCCGGTAACAATCAGCATCATGGTAAGCGAGAGGTGATCGATCAGGAAGGCAAACGGAATATTCATCCCGCCTATAGAAATCCAGTTGAAAAGAGTCAGTGTCACTTCATTTTGCCCGGAAGACCTGAGTGAAAAAAACAGTACCACCGAAACTATAAATGAGAAAAGAACCATGCTGCTGGCGATAATGCCGGCAAGGTTATGCTTTAAATGTTTGTTCCCCAGGCCGGTTACCAGGAACCCAAGAAGCGGGAAGGCCGGAACGAGCCATGCGAGGTTAAACAATGGAAAAGACTCTACCATTTCAAACGGTTTAAAAGGTTAATATCGACCGATTCGACATTGCGTTTCATCATTACCAGGATCGACAGGCCCACGGCCACTTCAGCAGCAGCCACTATCATGATGAAGAAAACGAAAACCTGCCCCGCGGGATCGGAATGATAAGCCGAAAAAGCGGTGAGCAGCAGGTTCGCGGAATTGAACATCAGCTCCAGGCACATAAGAATAATAATAGTATTTCGCCGGAACAACACACCCATCAGACCTATGCTGAAAAGCGCAACGCTCAGCATGATGTAGTAATCAAGCGGGATAAGTTGTATGGCAGAGGATATTTCTTTCATTTAATTTTCAGTATTTAAGCTTCAGACTTCAGGTTTTAACTTTAAACTATGACTTTCGTTTTCAAATTACACTTCACCGGAGGCATGGTCTTTTTTGCCAAACATTACGGCTCCTACCATGGCCGAGATGAAGAGCACCGATGACATTTCGAATGGCAGCAGGAATTCGTGGAACAGCGTCTTTCCTACTTCCGACACCAGTCCGATATTGCTGGTAAAGGCATAACGGGGATGGATTTCGAAGGTCTGACGGGTTGCTGCCAGCAAAACCAGGAAAAATATGCCACCGGTGATGACGGCTGAAATCCGCGTAACTTTCGATTTTTGAGGGATGATAGCCTTGTTGAGGTTCAGCAGCATGATCACAAAAAGGAACAGCACCATGATGGCACCGGTATAAACAATGATATGCACTACAGCCAGGAATTGTGCATTTAGCAGAATGTAATGACCTGCCATTGCGATGAAACAGACAATCAGGTATATAACGCTGTTGACCGGATTCTTGGAGAAAACGACAAACAATGCACTTATGATCATTACAGCCGAAAGCAGGTAAAATAAGAAGATCATCTTTATAAGATTAAGTTTTCGTTAGGTTCCGGTTTATTTATTGTGCGCAAAGTGTTTATCCTGCTTGAACCGGGCCACGTTTTCGGTTTGCCTGGCCGAAACATCTATCCGTTTTGCCGGGTCCAGGGGCTCAACCAAAATATCTTTGCCATAGATGAAGGGCTTACGTTTATATTCCGACGCCACGATTCGGTCAGTCAGGAAAATGGCTTCTTTGGGGCAGGCTTCCTCGCAATCGCCGCAAAATATACAACGCAGCATGTTAATCTCATAAACTTCTGCATATTTCTCTTCCCTGTATAACTTTTCTTCACCCGGTTTCCGCTCGGCAGCTATCATGGTGATGGCTTCGGCGGGGCAGGCAACCGCGCACAGGCCACAGGCCGTGCAGCGTTCGCGACCCAATTCATCGCGTTTCAACACATGCTGTCCGCGGTAAACCTTACTGAATTCCCGTTTCTGTTCAGGATAACTTATAGTGGCCTTCTTCCGGAAAAAATGTTTGAGGGTAATCAACATGCCTTTTAGGATGGCAGGAATATAGATCCTTTCCATAAAAGTCATCTTTTTATCCGAAACCACTCTCGATCGGTTAGTTAACATGGGTTTAGCGTTTTCGGGTTAAATGAGTTCGGTGAAGTAATAATAGACGCCGGTTGCAAGAATGTTGAAGATAGCCAGCGGGATCAATCCTTTCCATCCCAGGTTCATCAGCTGGTCGTAACGGAAGCGGGGTAAAGTCCAGCGTATCCACATAAAAAGGAAGATCATCCCGAAGATTTTCAGGAAGAAAAATGCGGTTCCCAACAGGGTGACTATGTTGGGCGAAAGTCCCAGCTGATCAATAAAAGGCATGTTGTAACCGCCAAAGTATAAGGTCGAAATGACTGCCGACGAGATAAACATATTGATATATTCGGCAAACAGGAAAAAGCCCAGTTTCATGGAGCTGTATTCCGTATGGTAGCCGCCTATGAGTTCTGTTTCGCATTCAGGCAGGTCGAAAGGAGCCCGGTTGGTTTCGGCGAAGGCGCAGGTTAAGAAAATCAGGAAACCGAGTGGCTGGTAGAAAATATTCCAGTGCATGCCATGCTGCTGAATGACAATTTCGTGGAGGCTCAACGAACCGGTGGTTAGCACTAGGGCCACAATCGACATTCCCATTGCCAACTCATAACTGATCATCTGCGAGGCAGCCCTGATGGCTCCTAATAGTGCATACTTGTTATTTGAAGCCCAGCCACCTATCATAATGCCATATACTCCAATGGAAACCATGGCGAAAACGTAAAGTATGCCTATGTTCAGATCAGCGATCTGCATGGAGAATTCACGTCCGCTTATGGTAAGGGTATCTCCCCAAGGGATCACCACACCGGTAAGCAGGGCAGTAGTCATGGCAATGGAAGGGCCGAGAATAAACAGTTTCTTATTTGCCGTAAGCGGGATGATTTCCTCTTTCATAAACATCTTGAGGCCGTCAGCCAGCGGCTGTAAAAGCCCGAAAGGCCCAGCCCGGTTCGGACCGCGGCGATCCTGCATAAAAGCAGCGACTTTTCGTTCGCCGTACGTCGAGTACATAGCCACTAAAAGGGTGACCAGCAGTATGATAAAAAGAAAAATGGTCTTATAAATCAATAATGTCCAATCCATATCAGGTTTTTACTTTCCGGTTCGAAGCGATGTATTTAACAGGCATGTTAGTTCCTGCTGTTAGTATCATGCTGAAATTTAGGAGCTTTCCTCTTCAGTTTCGGGTTTTGTTGAGTTTTCAAAGTGATTTTGCGAAATAACCGAATGCCTTTCAATAGCCCTGGGTCCTTCTATAGTCCAGTCAGCAGCCTGTTTATGGTGAAAACGACAGTCGTTGCAGATAAACTCTTCCAGTTCTCCGTACTTATCTTTACGCCCGGTGACACGCAGAATTTCCTCTCCTTTCATCCAGAGCACAGTTTTGCCGCCACATGTGGTGCAGGAGCGACGCGCATCGAAAGGATGGGTGAACCATACCCGGCTTTTAAAGCGAAATGTCTTGTCCGTCAGGGCTCCTACCGGGCAAACATCAATCATGTTTCCCGAAAAATCATTGTCGACCGCTTTCAGAATAAGCGTGCTGATTTCCGAATGATCACCCCGGTTCAGCACTCCATGCACTCTTTTATCCGTTATCTGCTCAGCGACCATCACACAGCGATAGCATAGTATGCAGCGGTTCATATTGAGCTTGATGAGCTCACCCAGGTCGTTGGGTTCGAAGCTTCTGCGCTCTTCAACGGTGCGTGTTTCCTCCAGGCCGTGTGCGTACGAGAGGTCCTGAAGGTGGCATTCCCCTGCCTGATCGCAGACCGGGCAGTCGAGCGGGTGGTTCAGGAGTAAAAACTCAGTGATAGCCCTCCTGTTTTCGATCACCTCCGGCGATGTGGTGTTTTGCACCACCATGCCGTCCTGCACGGTAGTGCGACAAGAGGCAACCAATTTTGGCATGGGGCGGTTATCTTTAGCCGAGGCCCTTGAGACTTTTACCAGGCAGGTGCGGCATTTCCCGCCGCTTCCTTCCAGTTTCGAATAATAGCACATGGCCGGCGGTACAACATGGCCGCCAATTTTACGGGCAGCGTTCATGATGGTGGTTCCGGCTTCAACCTCAACCTCAATATTATCGATAGTTACCTTTAGAAGGGGCATTTCTGGAGTTTTACGTGTTCTTCAAATTCTTCACGGAAATGACGTATAGCGCTGGCAACGGGCCATGCAGCCGCATCGCCCAGCGGGCAGATTGTATTTCCTTCAATGTGTTTCGAGATGTCGGTCAGCAGGTCAATGTCCTTGCTGGTTCCATGGCCGTTTTCGATGCGCTGCAGTATTTTTTCCATCCAGCCCGTTCCTTCGCGGCAGGGACTGCATTGTCCGCAGGACTCATGATGGTAAAACCTGGCGAACGTAAGCAGGTTTTTAACTATGCAGGTAGTTTCATCCATCACAATAAATCCACCCGATCCTAACATGGTACCGGACTGGAATCCTCCTATTGAAAGTGATTCATAGCTCATCAGCCGGGGCTCGCCCTCAGCCGTTTTCAGTATCAGGGAGGCGGGCAGAATTGGCACCGAGGATCCCCCGGCAACCACGGCTTTCAAGGTGTGTCCTTCCCTGATGCCGCCACAGTATTCGTCGCTGTATATAAATTCTTCGACGGGCAGGCCGAGTTCGATTTCGTATATGCCTGGTTTACGTATATGCCCGCAAGCCGAAATAAGCTTGGTGCCTCTCATGATTTTTCAACACCATGTATTGTAACGACTTTACAGCTATCCATGATGA
>JBAXXB010000239.1:0-7387 GCA_037128115.1 Bacteroidota bacterium | reverse complement strand
GACATACCTGGCCATGAATGACTTTCCAAAGGCACTTACATATGCTGTGAAGTCAAATGAGGCATCTGGGAAAGCCCAAAGTAAAATTCAGCTCGAATCCGCAGCCGAATGTCTGGCAAAGGCGTATGCAGGGACAGGCAACTACAAGGAAGCCTATAAATATCTCGAAATTAAGGAAAACCTGAAGTGGCAGCGGTATGCAGAAACCCACGATAAGCTTATTGCCCAGATGAATGCCCAGTACGAATCAGGGAAAAAGGAGGCGCGCATTGCCGATCAAATATACATGATCGGGCTGGAGAAAAGAGAGAACAAATTCCTCATTGCCGGAATTATACTGGTGGTTTTGATATTGGGAACTGTTTTCTTTACACAGTGGAAATTGAAAAAGGTCAATCACCTGCTGTTTGTTAAAAATGAAGAAATCAACAGACAGGCAAACGACCTTGAAATCCAGAATCAGAAATTGCAAAAATTATCGGATTTTAAAGAAACCATAACAGGAATGGTTATCCACGACCTGAAAAACCCGTTGAATACCATGATCAACCTGGATCATATTGAGAAAAACCCTGAAAAAATGAGGGCTGTTATCGAAAAGAATGGACGAACGATGCTACACATGGTAATGAATGTTTTAGATGTGTACAAATACGAAAACACAGAATTGAAAATCAGGGAAGAGAATTTAAATATCGAGAAAATAGTGAAAGAGGCCAGCAACGATGTAAGGCTGTTGGCCGAGGAAAAAAAACTGGAAATAAATTTTGTTTCAAAGGACAGCTATACCATAAAGGCCGACGGCGAGTTGCTGCAAAGGGTTTTCTCAAACCTGCTGGCCAACGCGATCAAATTTTCGAAAAGCGGCGATAATATTGATATCGTGCTTTCGGAAGCAGAACCCGGCTGGCTTAAAGTAGAAGTTTCAGACAAAGGCATTGGTATAGATCCAAAGATTTTGCCGGTGATTTTCGATAAATTCGCCCAGGCCGAAAAGAAAAAATCGGGTTTGGCCGGTTCAACCGGATTAGGTCTGGCTTTTTGCAAAATGGTTATCGAAGCTCACGGCGGAAATATTGGGGTGGTTTCCGAAAAAGGGGTTGGCTCCGTTTTTTGGTTTACACTTCCTTTAATCAATAAATCAGAAAGTGAGGATTCTCCTGCAGAATACCAGCAAATTCAGAACAAAACCATAAATTTGCATTTAAGTATAGCCGCTTTCGAAGAACTCGTTCCTTACATGTCGAAACTCAGCAAACTCGACGTTTATTCGGTTAGCGCAATACATGCCTGCCTTAAAACAATTCCCATTTCAAAAGATGTTACTATACAACTTTGGAAGGATGAAGTTAACAAGGCCGTTAACTCAATGAATAGTAAATATTACCATTCGCTACTAACCAGGTGAAGATGCAAAACAGAACCGTACTTATTGTTGACGATCTTGTCGAAAACCTTCAGGTTGTTGTTTCCATGTTTGAGCAAAACCGCCCCGATTTGGTCATTTACCAGGCCAACAACGGGAAAATGGCAATGGAGCTGGCGATTAAAGTTTTGCCCGACATTATTATTACCGACTGGGACATGCCCGAAATGTCGGGTATTGATTTGATCATTGAACTAAAAAAACTCAAAGCTACCCGTGCAATACCGGTAATTATAGCAACCGGCATCATGCTTTCGCCCGAAAATCTCAGGGAAGCCCTCGAAGCCGGTGCTGTCGATTTTTTACCACGGCCCATTAATGCCATCGAATTGCTTGCACGCAGCCACTCTGCCTTATTGCTTTCGGAGCAGCATAAAAATGCACTGGCCGAAAAAGACCGGCAACTTGCAGAAATTGCCCTCGATGTAACTAAAAACGATGCTTTCCTCGCCAAATTCAAAAAACAAATCGAGGGCTTGCTTCTCACTATCCCTGGCGAACAAATCCATCTAAAGGAAGAGTTAGCCAAAATTGTTGCCAGCCTCGACAGTCATTTGAACCATGACAACTGGCAGCGGTTTAATCTTTCCTTCGAAGCCGTGCATAGCGGTTTTATTCAAATTCTTACCGAAACCCACCCTGACCTTAGCCCTGCCGAGGTTAAACTCAGTATTTTTTTAAAACTTGGAATGAACACCAAGGATATTTCCAATTTGCTCTATCTCGCTCCCGAAAGCGTTAAAGTTGCCCGCTCAAGGCTCAGGAAAAAAATGGGGCTGAGCCTTTGCCATAATCTTCAAAGTTATCTGGCGGCCTTATAAGCTGCACCGATAAAAGGCATTCCAGCACTATCAGCATCACCAGCCCGGGAGTATCTTTCCCGTTCTCACTATTTATATCCGTTCAGTTTTCTAGTGCTGAGCCTGTGGAAGCATTGTTAACCTTTTGCTAACACTTTTCACCACCTTGTTAACCTTTTGCTAACCTTTTGATTGATTGCTATTCGTTTTTGGAGCATAGATTTGTGTTTCGCAGTAAACAATACAAGCATTCACACGCTTGTAATGATTAAAGTGCACATATAAAGCCAGTTAAGTATTAAAAAAAGAAAAATACTTTGGTTGTTTTAGGTTTTTTATTACGAAAGTTCAAATTTCCTGTACATGTGATGACCCGACCAAAATACCCCAAATTATGCAGAGAAATACCAAAGTGCGATTGCATTTTTGAACTTTGAAACAGGCTTAACTTCCAGAAAATTTTAAAGTAGGCTTCCCGTAAAGATAACGATTTAAACAGAATGAAACTATTTGAACCCTTTGATGATAGACTTGAAATATACTCTTCCGGCAAAACGGTTCGGCTCAAAAGCAAGGTGCCCATTCCGTGTTGCTGGATCAAAGTAAGCGATGCAGCCGGGAAAATAGTATTTAAAAAGATTGAAACAGATTTAACCGAAACCCAAATGTCTCTGGATGTTAAAGCCGGGTTTTACCAGGTTACCCTGGTTACCGGAAACAGCTTTGTGACAAAAATGATTTATCTTGAATGAAGGGAGCAATGAGCTTGGTAAATTGAATTGGAATTGCTTTTTTCAACTGCTACCGTTAACCTTTTGCTAACCTTTTTCCTTTGCTTGTTAACCTTTTGCTAACCTTTTAATGGAATGTCCCCCGTTTTTTTATTATACTATTGTCCCGGATTTTAACAGATGTTTAAGCGTGAAAGGTTTTCAAACCCTGCCAGGTGTTCAGTCTCAGGAATTAGTAATAAAAACAGCTAAATGACATTGAATTATACTTGCCGGAGAAATTTTAGAGTATCCTTTCAACAATAATGTGCTAATGGAAAGCCTGCAAAGTTATGAAATTCAATATGTTTCACACAACTACTTGTAGAACTCGAAAAAATAATAATTCAAATCTATGGTTATGAAAAAATCATTTACAATTTTAGTTCTTCTTCTAACATGCTTCTTTGTTAGAAATGCTAATGCCCAATGCTCAGGTAACGTATATATCCCTGATGTAAACTTTAAAGCAGCACTGGTAGCAACCCCAGGAATTGATACCAATGGCGATAACGAAATTCAATGCTCCGAAGCTGCTGCCTGGACAGGAACAATAGATGTAAGTATCAAAAGTATTTCTAACTTAACAGGTATAGAAGCGTTCACTAATATTACTTCTTTGATTTGTAAAAACAATTCATTAATAGGTTTGGATGTTTCGCACAATACGGCTCTTACTCTTTTGAATTGTGCTTCCAATTCATTAAAAAGTCTGGATGTTTCGCTCAATACTTCTCTTACTACTTTGACTTGTTACAGCAATTCATTAACAAGTTTGAATGTTACAGCAAATACTGCACTTACTTCATTGTATTGTGATAACAATTCAATATCAAGTTTGAATGTTTCAGCCAATACTGCTCTTCATGACTTAAAATGTCAAAGCAATTTATTGACAAGTTTGAATGTTTCATCAAATACTGCTCTTACTTCCTTGTTTTGTTCCAAAAATTCATTAATGAGTTTGGATGTTTCTGCCAATACATATCTTGAATATCTGGTTTGTGACAACAATTCATTATCAAGTTTGGATGTTCATTTAAATATTGTTCTTACTGATTTTGAATGTAGCAGCAATTCATTATCGAGTTTGGATGTTTCTGGAGACTGTAAATCAGATTGTGTAAACAGGATATTTAAAGTCTGCATCTGTCTTCAAAGATAATTACTAATTGATTTAGAATAAGCCCCCAATGTGTAATAGGATTCGTCCAAGCACTTTCTATATTTTTTATAGCCAAATAAACAGATTTAGAGGCTGCATTTTCATTAGGGAACTGCGTTTTGGTTTTTGTATATTTTCGAATACCACGGTTTAGATTTTCAATAGTGTTGGTGGTGTAAATGATTCTTCTAAGTTCCAGTGGATACTCAAAGTAATTGGATAGATTATCCCAATTGGCCTCCCACGAAGTGATGGCATATTTGTACTTGCCCTGCCATTTTAGCTTAAACTTTTCAAATTCATCCAAGGCTACTTCCTTGTTACTGGCGGTATATACTTTTTTTAGATCCTGGCAAAATACCTTCCTGTCTTTCCAAACGACAAACTTGCAACTGTTACGGATTTGGTGTACAATGCAAAGCTGTGTTATGGTTTCGGGGAATACTGCATTAATAGCCTGGGTAAACCCTTTGAGGTTATCAGTACAAGCAATAAGAATATCCTCTACTCCCCTGGCTTTTAAGTCGGTCAGAACACTCATCCAGAAGGCAGCTGATTCTGTTTTTTCAATCCAAAATCCAAGCACTTCTTTTCTTCCATCTGGTTTCAGTCCGATAACAATATAAATGCATTTGTTTATTACTTTATTATCTGTTCTGATTTTAAGAACAATGCCATCCATCCATACTGCAAAATATACAGGCTCTAAGGAACGTTGTTGCCATTCTTTGGCGGATATCATAATACTTTCGGTAATGTTAGATACCGTTGTTTCGCTAATATCCAGGCCATAAATTTCCAACACCTGATTGCGTACATCAGAGGTGGTCATGCCTCTGCTATACATCCCTATAATTGCATCTTCTATCTTACTGCTGATAGTTTCTCCTTTGGGAATGATGTGTGGCTCAAACGCTCCATTTCGATCCCTGGGAATATTCAAAACTATCTCCCCCACGTTCTCAGTGCTAATTGTTTTGGGGAAAGATCCATTGCGGCTGTTACCTGTATTATATCCCTCTTTGGCATGTTTTGAATAGCCAAGGTGTTCATCCAACTCGCACTGGAGCATCTCCTCGATACCTTGCTTGAAGAGTGTATTAAAATAGTCCTGAAAGGATTCTTTGCTTTTAAATTGTTTGAAAAAGCCTTTGGGGAATTGCCCATCTGTAATGTTCTTGTCTTGCATGTTGTATTTGGTTTTAAAGTTAAGTTAAATTTCCCAATACTTTCATGTGATTCGTTCCGCTACGCTCCACTTCATCACATGAAAGTATTCCTTTAAAACCTGTTTACACAATCTACTTTAGGCTACTTGTTTCTGCCAATACATATCTTGAATATCTGGTTTGTGACAACAATTCATTAACAAGTTTAGATGTTTCTTCCAATACAGCTCTTATTTATTTGAGTTGTTATAAAAATTCATTAGCAAATCTGGATGTTCATTTAAATACTGCTCTTACTGATTTTGACTGTAACAGCAATTCATTAACAAGTTTGAATGTGAAAAATGGTCATAATTCCTTCTTTACTTCATTTGATGCAACCATCAATCCTTCTTTAACATGTATTCAAGTGGATGATGCTGCCTGGTCAACTGATAATTGGCTAAATAAAGATGATGCAGCAAGCTATAGCACCGATTGTCCTTTAATTATTTATGTTGATGCTTCCAAAGCCGATGATACAGGCGATGGGCAAACCTGGGCAACAGCTAAAAAATCATTGCAAACAGCCCTTGGGCTGGCAGTAAGTGGCGACCAGATTTGGGTGAAGGCTGGAACCTACAAGCCTGGCACCTCGCGTGATAATTCTTTTGGTCTGAAAAGCGATGTATCTGTGTATGGCGGATTTGCCGGCACGGAAATTTCTGTTTCAGAACGGAGCATTGCCGCTAATGAAACCATATTGAGCGGCGAGATTGGAGCTGCTACCAATACGGACAATTGCTATATAGTGGTTTTATCCAAAAGCATATCAAACGCATTACTGGATGGATTTACAATTAAGGGTGGTTACATGAATGGTCCCGCCCCTGCAGGGCAATGGCAAAAGGATGGTGGAGGTATTCATCATAACTTTTCACAGGTTACATACAACAACTTAAAAATAATCCAGAATTATGCAGAATGGAATGGAAGCGGTGTTTTTGTTACTGGTTCAGGACTGGCGACTTTTTACAATTGTGTTATTGCAGATAATACGGGAAATACGGGAGCGGGATCATTTTCGGTTTTTCTAGGCTATTCAACCCTTAATAATTGCACTTTCACAAATAATAGCCCCAATCAAATTACTGTAGATGCCGGTGGGTACTCCAATTCCTTTAACAATTGTATTATTTGGGGGGGCACTAACAATATTAATATAATTTCCGGAACAGTTCCTTTAAGCTATTGCAATTACCAAAGTTGCGGTATCTCCGGCTCAATTACTGCCGGTCAATGCATAACCTCAGATCCCAAATTCGTTGATGCAGCCCATGGCGATTACAGGCTTTGTGGTAATTCACCCTGTGTGGATGCAGGAAGCGATTATACTAATAGTTTACTTACTGATATTCGGGGCTTTGACTTTGGTCGTAAACTCCTAAAAACAAGCCATTCTTCTACAGGAACCATCGATATAGGGGCTTACGAATACAAAGAGGGAACAGACCAACTTTTGGACATTGCGGCCCCCACAACACAGGCCTCAAATCTGGTTTTTTCGTCCGTTCAAGCTTCCCAAATGACTATTGGCTGGACAAATGGAAATGGTACATCCCGTGCTGTTTTTGTAAAAGCTGCCAACACCGGAACAGCAACACCTGTTGATAATACAACCTACACAGCAAACACAACTTTTTCAAGTGGAACACAAATTTGCTTAACAGGCTGGTATTGTGTATATAATGGAACAGAGACAAGTGTTACCCTAACCGGATTAAATGCCTTAACAGATTATATCGCTCAGGTTTTTGAATACTATGGTACATCTGGTTCAGAGACATATAACATAGCTACAGCCACTAATAATCCGAAGAGCCAAACAACTGTGGGTACACCAACAGTTACCACACAGGCTGTAACCAGTATAACGAATATAACCGCTACCGGTAATGGAAATATCACCAATTTGGGAGTTTCTAATCCAAACCAATATGGAGTGGTTTGGAGTACAACAACAAATCCAACTGTGGCGTTAACAACCAAAACGGCACAGGGCGCAATTGCTGTTACCG
>JBAXXB010000238.1:0-7489 GCA_037128115.1 Bacteroidota bacterium | reverse complement strand
CGCTTGTCTTGTAGACTCTCATTTTAAAAGTAAATTTATTGTGATTGAAACTGTTATTCAGAGATAAATGGGTTGCAAAGTTATTAATTGTAGGAATATATGCAAACGTTCTGGTAAAAGAGGCGGTTTAAATTCGAAAATCAATCGGAAGGATATAGAAAACAGTAGCTTAGCTGCAAGAAACAGCTGCTGTGAGCAGGAATTCTCATTTGGGGAAGCCTGCTTTTTACAAAAAAGGAGAAATGTTGAAATTGATATCAGGCCGCCGCCCGCTTACTTCGGTAAATGGCTGAAAATTTGAGCTCTGCCCTTCGGAGCCAAACTGCTGCAATGGCAATAATTATCCTTGGCCAGATCAGCCAGTGAATGGCATAACCAAGCGTCAGAAACAGCAAGGGGTCTTCGAGTTGTGAATGGGAAAGCGAAACATGGTGATTCAGTAAATCAGCATCTTGACGGTTCATCTTGCCTTTTTCTGATTCATCTATCATGATGGCTGAACCATAGGCCAGGCCGATCAGGTTAGCTACCACCCACGATAAAGTGGTGCTCCGGGGCAAGCCAAATAGTTTCATTAAAGGAGACAAGGGTTTTTCGATGGCGCCTATCCACCCGAATTCATCGAGAATACGCTGAAATACCAAAAGGATATTTACAAGTATCAGGATTTTAAGAGTGGTCGTAGAAATGGAACGTAACCAATGCATAAACACGACTAAGAATTCTTCGTGTTGCTTTGTTACAGCCAGTTTCTCCATCGAAATACTGCCGGGCATCATCAGGTTCAGCATCCATCCGATTACAAAACTCCCGGTCAGTCTCAGTAAAAGCATGCGAATGGCTGAAGAGCCCGTACGTTTCATTACCGCTGTTTCAATCGGGAAACCATGTGAAACCAGGCACATGCTTCCAAGAATAATCCCTTCACGTACAGGGAGATGAAGCATAGAAAGTACGGCCACCACGGAATAAATATTGGTGAAAATGCTGGTGATCAACACTATGGCCGAAACTCCGGGCAATCCCAGGTGGCTGAAAACCGGACCCGTGTAGTTGGCCATCAAATCAAGAATACCGAAATACCCCAGCAGCATAACGCCAAAGGAAACCGGTACCGTGATTTTAATCAGCCACCATGCCGTTTTCAGGCCTTTGGGTAAGGCCGAGGTGAAGCATCGTTTAAGCCGCTGGATAGTTCCTGAATCGTCCAAACTGTAATAGGTATTTTTGGGGACAAAGGTACATTTTATGCTGCAGCGACAAATTAATTTTCGGGTTTCGAGGTTCATTGAGAAAGATGAACAGGAAATTCCAAGTACCAATGACTGTACAAATGAAGAAAACCTGCATTCGTCCCCCTAAAACAGGGCTTTCGCCGATTTTGCAGCCTTCCGTTGTAACTTCCCTGATACACGGCTCGTCATAAAACCCAAACAACATAATTTTAATAGAAGCGGGTTTATGGCGCCAGGACCGGTCTTCAGCAAAAACAATCAACCAATGAAAAAGAAATTACTTGCGATAGTTTGGGTTATTACCTTCAGTATGTTTTTTTTTAATAAAATCAGTGCTGCAAACTACGTAGCTGACCCTAAAGGAGGCACTATCAGTGGCAGGGTGCTGGATGCATCCACAAACAAGCCCATGGAATATGTCAATATTGCGGTCTTCAGGGCTGCAGATTCGTCACTCATTACAGGTACCATAACTGACCCGGATGGCATGTTTAAAATTGAAAAAATAGCTTCCGGCGAATACTATCTTAGAATTTCATTCCTTGGATTCCAAAACCTCAATACGAGTACAATTAGTGTATCGGCTAAATCTCCGCTGAAAAACCTGGGCGACATCAGCCTGACAGTGAATGCAGCCGAGTTAAGCGGGGTGTCGGTTGTTGGCGAGCGATCGCGCATCGAATACCAGATCGACAAGCGGGTGATCAATGTAGGTCAGGACATTGTGGCCAAAGGTGGTACGGCAGTGGATGTGCTCGAAAACACACCTTCCATTCAGGTCGACCCTCAGGGTAACGTTTCCCTGCGCGGCAGCTCCGATTACGTGGTTCTTATCGATGGCAAACCGTCGGTACTGAAGGGGAGTGATGCGCTGAAACAGATCAATGCGGCGGCAATTAAACAGATTGAAGTCATAACCAATCCTTCGGCAAAATACGAGGCTGACGGGAAAGCCGGTATAATCAACATCATACAGAAGAAGGAAAAACTGCAGGGGGTAAGCGGCAGCATGAGTGCTTCCCTGGGCAATAAAGATAAAAATTCAGCCAATGGTCTGGTAAACTACCGCAAGGGTAAAGTAAATGTATATGCCGGTGTCGATTTTGCAAGAAACAAGTACCTGAGCGAGTTAACTATTGATAATATAAGCTTTCTGGAAGCGGGTGACATGATCATCCACGAACAGGTGGAGCAATACAATCATAATGATAACCTTGGAGGTAAAGGTGGTATTGATTACGACCTGAACGATAAAAATGCATTCACCATCTCCGGAAGCTATGGGGAGCAGGGATACGACCAGGGTGCACATGCCAAATACAACAATTATTTCGAGGGACAGGAACAGAAGTCGTATTATTCGAGCAACAGTGACCTGGATGTTGCAGGCAGGGTAGCCGGGCTAAATATGGATTATACCCATAAATTCGGTGAAAACCACAGCCTTTCCCTTTCAAATACATATTCTTCCTGGGACGGGGTTGACCAGAACCTGGTGGAGGAACATACAACGGATGGAATATATAATCGGCAGAATATCAACTCATCGCTGACATACCGCAAGGATAACTTCAACTACCAGTACCGTTTGAATGCCGATTATAAACGCGCGGTAAAAACCGGGACTCTTGAAGCGGGCTTTCAATATCGCTACGAGAACAGGAAAGATGACCTGGTGTTTAAGAACCTTGATGTGGAAACCAATGAGTGGATCACCAATAACCTGTATACATATAAATTGGATTACAACAATGATATTTACTCCGGTTATGCCACCTATTCGGATAAGAAATGGGGAATTGGCTATATGCTCGGACTGAGAAGCGAATATTTTACGCGTACCATCACATTCAGCAATGATGCCGACCCATACAATTACAATAAGTTTATGCTGTATCCCAGCGTTCATCTGTCGGCCGGCATCAAGGACAAGCACCAGTTCCAGCTCAGCTACAGCAGGCGTATTAACCGCCCACAGCCATGGCTGCTGAACAAGACACCCGGGTATATTGATCCCTACAACATTTTTATGGGAAGCCCGTACCTGGAACCTGAATTCACCGATGCTTTCGAATTAAACTATCGTCTTATTTATAAGATACTCACCCTCAGCACTCAGACCTATTACAGGAATACAACCAATAGTTTCAACACACGCCGTACCTTGCAAGAGAACGGCATCATGGTACATGAGCTGATAAATGCCAACAGTCAGCAGTCGTATGGCATTGAACTGGGAATGGATTTCAACCTGACCAAATGGTGGCAGTTGAGCACAGGTGCCGACATTTATCATTATACGCTTGAAGCTATGGTAAACAATGCCGAGACCAGTAAAAGTGCCAATTCAATGGATGCGCGACTGATTTCCAACTTTACCCTGAAATGGGGCACCCGCATACAGGTTGTGGGTTATATGCGCGGCCCGGGTGTTGATGCCCAGGGAAAAACCTCAGGATTTTATACCGTTAACATGGCTGTAAACCAACCTCTGATGAAGGGGAAAGTCAATATAGGCTTGTCGGCTGAGAATATTTTCGATTCAATTAAGTTCGACTATTCGGCATCCAGCAGCAATTACAACAATAAATACGTTATTTCAGCCGAAGGAATGGTGTTGAGCCTCACGGCTTCATACTCTTTCAACAATTTCCAGAATAAGCAGCGCGGACGTGCCGATGATGCCAGCTTTAAGGGTGGTGGAATGTTTTAACATTCTGGCCTGGACAAAGGTGCTGAAATACGCGTGGATTGTTTCCGGATTGAAATTGATCGCTACCCTTGCGTTTGTTTAAAACGCAAGGGTAGCTTTTTTACTCGCTATCATATTCAATGCCATCATGCAGCTATTTCGTTCAACAGCTAATTAAAAGCGGAAAAGTACCTGGATAAAGTTAAAAAAGCCCTTTTATGAACTCTTCTGTTGTAAGTTTTGCAAAATAAGTGCCTATTTCAAACGGTGAAATAGCTTTGCGAACGGATTCCTCTTCGTGGGGAATATTAGCCAGGGCATCCTCTATCTCCCTAGGGTCAGCATTCGAAAAATAGTCTCCAAAAAAGCGGGCCTGCAGTATCACTCCATTGCGCACATCTAAACAAAATTCCATGGTGCCACTGTTTTCGGTGCGTATTATCTTCCTGAAATTGTAAAAAGGGGATGTCCCAAAATTCCAATCCCAGGTTCTGTATTTTGAATCAGCCAATTCTTCAATCTTCCGCTGGTCTTCCGGTGTAAGTTCATAAAAACGGGCGTCAGGATAAAGGCCTGCGATATGACTACCGATCATTTCCGAAAACTGTTCCACATCCATGGGTTCATGCAGGTGTTCGCTGATATTGGTAACCCGGCTTCGAACCGACTTCACGGCTTTATCCTGGAATTTTGCTTCATCGACTTTAAGGGCCTGGCTGAGGTCGGTCATGAGCGCTGAAAATAAAAGGGTTCCATGGTGCAGGACCCGGTTTTTCCAGACCATCTCGGCATTACCCGAAAATTTCCGGCCTCCTATGGTCAGGTCATTTCTGCCTTCGAAACGGGCATCAATTCCAAGTCCCTGCAATACATCCAGTATGGGCCTGGTGTATTTCCTAAAATCATTCAGGGTGTGATCAGTATCGGACTGGATAAACGTAAAATTCAGGTTTCCAAGGTCATGAAAAACAGCACCCCCTCCGGTAAGCCTTCGAACTACGCGTATGTTGTTCTGCTGAACATAATCTATATTGATTTCCGAAAGGGCATTCTGGTGCTTGCCTACGATGATGGCAGGCTCGTTGCGCCAAAGCATGAAGATATCTTCGCCCGATTCCTTCAGGAGATATTCTTCTGCTGCCAGGTTAAAGTAGGGGTCGGTGTGATGGCGTTTTACAATTAGCATATTGAGACTTTGGTTGCAAAATTAATACTTCTAAATGATATAGGTAGCCTTATTATAAAATGGGGCCGAAAGCAACACTGTTGATTAAACTTGCAAAACTACACAGGGCTCGGCCAGTTAACGGATAGGGGATATATAAGAAAAATGCAGATATTTGTATTATATTTACAGCTTTAACGCAAGCTGTTTATTCACCCCTAAAACCTAAGCATATGTTTTTAAGTGTCCTTGGAATTATTGTCATCGTTATCGGTTTTGCCCTGGCCAGGACAGAATCCCCCCTGAAGCCATTTACCAGCATTATCAGGATTGTCGGCTTCCTGATGGTTTTAGCAGGAGCAGGCCTAGCAGCGATAAAACAGATTGAGCCTGGTTACGTAGGCGTACAAAAGCTCTTCGGGAAAGTAAACAATACAGTTCTCGAAAGCGGGCTTAATGTTATTAATCCCCTGGTTGAAGTAGTGAATTTTGATGTACGCACACAGAATTACACCATGTCGGGTGTTCACGACGAAGGGGATAAAGCAGGCGACGATGCCATACGTGTACTTTCGGCCGACGGACTCGAAGTCATTGTCGATCTTACAGTACTTTATAAGCTGATTCCAAGTGAGGCTCCGCGCATCCTTAAAGAGATCGGCACGGATTACAGGAATACCATTGTCCGCCCGATTTGCAGGACTAAAATACGGGATAATGCCGTTTATTATGACGCCGTCGCCCTCTATTCGACCAAGCGCGACGAATTCCAGGCACGGATCTTTAAAACCATCGAAAGCGATTTTAAGAGCCGGGGATTACTCCTGGAGCAACTCCTGGTAAGGAATATAACATTGCCTGCTTCCGTGAAAACTACTATAGAATCGAAAATCAATGCCGAGCAGGATGCCCAGAAAATGACCTTCGTGCTTCAAAAAGAAAAACAGGAGGCTGAACGCAAAAGGGTGGAAGCCCAGGGTATAGCGGATTACCAGAAAATACTAAGTACTGGACTGAGTGACAAACAATTACAATACGAAATGATCAAGGCCATATCCACTTCGCCGAATGCAAAACTGATCATTCTCGACAGTAAAAGGAATACGCCTATCATGCTGGATACAAAATAGAAACCGGCCCTGGCAGGGAAAGATTCTGGATATTAGAATAAAAAAAAAGTCCTGTTTTGCAGGACTTTTTACGTTTGTAAAGGAAATATTCTTCTGCTTACACTGTCGGAATATTATCGTTTGAAGGAAGTTCGCCGATCTCAGATGCACAGTTACCCGAAAAATGATTTACATCGAAACGCAGGTAATCAAACTCCATTAAAGAGGGCATTTCGGTGATTTCGGTTTCAGCACTAAAACTGTTTACATTGAAATGCAGATAGTTTAAGCTGGTAAGGGAAACATCTGCAGCTTCGTTTTCGTTAACGAATTTAGAAACATCGAAACGAAGATAATCGAAATTATTTTCAAAGGTAGCAGGTGTAACTATTTCGTTGAGTGTGTTTTTAGAAGCCGTAATTTGATTTTTAACACCTGTTTTTACGACATCTCCGGTACGGATAGTGGAAGGATTTGCAGTTAAGCCAAATGATATAAATATTATGAGGCTTAGTGATGTGATGGCTGTGATAATTTTAGTTGTTTTCATTTTTTATTACTTTAATCTCTAGCGAGGCAGTTTCAAGTTGGGTTTAATTTTATAGAATTGTGTATATGACGGCATCCCGTTTGAAAAGTTACAGAAAACCTGTAAAGGAATGGGAAGAAAGAAAATGCAGTTAAAAACAGATATTATTAGACCTCGCAAATTATTGAAATATACCATTTTACTGCCGAATTTCCAGCTTTCCCTTATTAAACAAACATGGAGGAGTTTTTGTTCGGCACTTTCGAAAAAAAATTATAAACTATTATTTATACCCCTTATATAGTTTTAAACCAGGATGTGGCTCATCAAAATGGACAATTAAAAAAGAAAATTGCCAAAAAATACAGTAAATGGGCTTGCCGAAAAACCCCGGTATATTAATATTTCACTAAGTTTGACGGGTGAAATTCAGGCTTCTTAAACCAGGAACGTCATAAATCCAACCGAGTATGAATGAGAGACTTAAAATTGATTTTATCAGCCGATGGGAGAAGTATTTCCCGGATGTTACGCTGCCTGTCGCATTTTTCTATAGTGCTGGCCTGCATGGTGCAGAACCGGCCCGGAAAATCGAACCGCATCACTGCATGATAGCCGACCTGGTGCGGGTGTCCAGGGGGAAGCCACTGGCTTTTAATTCCGATAACATAGGATGCCGGGGTGGAAAGCGGTACTGCGGATTCTCCGGGAGCCTGGCGCCAGACTTCCCTTTCTTTCTTTCCTATGGAATACCCGGAG
>JBAXXB010000237.1:0-7495 GCA_037128115.1 Bacteroidota bacterium | reverse complement strand
TTCCGTTACTAACAGCTTCAATCCCTGTATATGTTCCTGCTCCCATACTGTACGCTTTCAAAATAATAAAAAATGTCCCGAATAAACCTAATTGGGTTATCGAACTTTTAAAATCTGCTGATGTATCTGATACTGTAATCACCAGATCCGACGATTTTGAAACAAAAATATAGACAATCAGGAATATATGGGTCACCATAAAGAGCACAAAAATAGGAGTCAGAAAAACCACCGACTCTTTCACTCCACGCATATTCAAGATGATCAGCAATAGCAGAGCGGCAACTGCCAACACCAGCTTAAACTGATGAAAATGAGCAGGCAGGAAACTAAAAATGGCATCAGCACCACTTGAAATTGAGAGGGTTATAGTCAGTAAATAGTCAATCAGCAAGGCACTACCCGAGATCATTCCTATCGTAGGTGAAAGTAATTTGCTGGCTACAAAATACCCTCCACCCCCGTGTGGAAACAGTTTTATAATCTGCTTATAGCTTGAACTTATTATTATTATGGTAAAAATAGTTCCGAAAGCAACAAACAAGGCCAGGCTATGATGCTGACCCAGGTATCGGAAAGCTTCTTCGGGACCATAGGATGAAGATGAAATTCCATCTGCACCCAGGCCAATCCACGCCAGAAAAGCTACCAGTGATATTTTATGAAATGTTCCGGAGTCGGATAAACTGCGAGCCTTCCCTAAAATAACATTTTTTAGTCCCCGATAAGTAGGGATTCGTATTTCCATTTTCATTCTGTAATTCGATTTTGTAATGATCTGATCAAAAAGATTTCCATTAATTATTATGTTTCATTCAAAGACTGTTCATTTGTCAAATCGATAAACCTTGCATTAAAAGCCTTTCTATCAAATGATTTTCGTTTGACATCCTGATAAAAATGATTAAGTTTGACATGTAACCTATGTGCCATCCAGGATGGAATAATGAAGATTTACTTACACCAACATAGATGTGGGTTTAGCGATTTTACCCGTACTTCATCAAATACAATTTCTTTTCAGTTATTGAATTATACATTATTCATGAACCTGTAACCAACTCCTGAAGCTGTAACCAAAAATTCAGGCTGATTTGGGTCATTCTCTATTTTCTTGCGTAATTGGGCAATAAAAACCCGCAAGTATTGTGACTGATTTATATAACCGGGCCCCCATACCTGCATTAGCAAGAACTGATGTGTCAAAACCCGTCCTTCGTGTTTAACCAGCAGAGCCAAAAGGGCATATTCCGTTGAGGTTAGTTTGATTATATCCCCGTTCTTTTTAATAGTCCGGCTTGCAAAATCTATAGTCAGGTTGCCACAACATATTAAAGTAATTTCATCATTATTTACAGATGAGCTGCGCAGTGCAGTGCGGATCCGGGCAAGCAACTCCCCTGTTCTGAAAGGTTTCGACAGGTAATCATTTGCGCCGTTATCAAGAGCCTTTATTATATTTGCTTCATCATTCTGGGCAGAAAGAATTAGGATAGGTTTAAAATACCATTCACGTAATTCCCTTAACACTTCATGCCCGTTTATATCCGGCAATCCAAGATCGAGCAGTATAAGATCAGGTGGATGGTTTGCAGCTGCCACGATTCCTTCTTTACCACTATGCGCCAGTATAACATTGAAATCATTGCTATCGAGCGTAATTGCCAGGAGCTTGCATATCTGCAGTTCATCGTCAATCACCAGTACTTCCGCATTATTCATTTTCCAGGGTATTAATAAAGGATGTTACAGCTGGTATAGCAATGACGAACCTGGCTCCTCCATTTTGAATATTCTCCACAAATACATTCCCCTGGTGTGCTTCAACAAACCCTTTTACGATGGACAGGCCTAAACCGGCACCTACTTTTCCCGGATGATTGAGCTGGTAAAAACGATCGAAAGCTCTTTCAACCCGATCTTCAGGGAACCCTTTCCCTTCGTCTTCCACACTGATCAACAATTTATTTTTAACAAAATCAGCGATTAGTCTTATTTTGGTTTCAGGAGGGCTATTTGTAATGGCGTTTTGAACCAGATTAAAAAGCACCTGCTTCATTAAACCGAAATCCATTTTAAAAAAAGGCAAGGATTCGGGTAATTCCATTTCAATTTTATGCCGGGATTTTGTATCCCTGAACTCATTAACAACTTCCTGAAATAACCTGTTTATATCGCAAAAATCGTCGTTTAATTTGAGGGTTCCTGATTCCAGCCTTGAAGTACTCAGCAGGTTTTCCGCGTGCCGGTATAACTGTTGTGAGGCTGTTGCTATTTCGGAAATTAGTTCTTTCTTATACTGTTCATTGAGTAAATTGGCATTATTTTGTAATTTGTCGGTAGCCTTCTTGATTGAAGCAATAGGTGTTCGCAGTTCAATCGATAATGAATTCAACAATGTATTATACAGTTTCACCAGGTTTTCTTCTCCTTCTTTTTCCAGGACTTTCTTCTCATACTGACGTTTCTTAATGGTTAGAACAGTATTTAATAGGGCAATAATAAAATACATCAGGAACATCAGTATGTCTTCACCATCCCCGATTTGAAAAGTGAAACGCGGAGGGATAAAAAAGTAGTCCCATACCAGGGCGCTTAAAATTGCTGCTGTAATTACAGGCGTAATTTCAAAAAACATGGCAATTATCGAAACCGTTGCCAGTAGGATAAGTGAAACAGAATGATAACCCGTATTCTGAAAGAATGCGAAACATACTGCTGATACAAGAATAATACTAGCAACGCTGTAAAAATGTTGTGCTAATTTGCCGGGTTGGTTTTTTAAGAATAGGTCCACCTTTTTTTTTGTCGCAAATTTACAGCTGTAGTTATAAGTATATTGTAAAGATATAATCAATAGTATAAAGATTTTATAAAGATTTTATAAAGATTTTATTGAGATATTATTGAGATATTAAATTTGCAACAATTACCTGTACGCCTTAAGTAATTGATTTTAACGCAACTATATCTATATGTGAACATACTTGCAAGAAACATTGGGCCATTTGATGTTTTCATCGACATTATAGCCGTATAATACTCGTTTGTAATGCTTTATGAATACAAATGCAAATCTTTATAACATATTTATATCGTGCTCAAAATCTTTATAAAACCCTTACAAGTACCGGCCTAATTTTGTATTGTTTAATAATCATAAACCATGAACGCAACAATATTAATAGTTCCTCCCAGCTCGTTTGAAATGAATAGTCCTGCGGGCTATGCTATTGGGGCTGTTATTGCCCTGATAATTCTGGCATACCTTCTATATTCACTCATTGAGCCTGAAAGTTTTAAAAACATGACTTGCTATGGAAAACTTTGTGGTTACACTGGAGTTTTTAGGTGCTTTGGCCTGCTTCTTCGCAATTGGTCATCTGATTGGCCTCATTCTTAGAGTAGATCAATATTATACAAATATACCTAAAATAAATAGAGTGTTTTAAGAAAAGGCAGCACAAATTACAATCATGAAAAACAACTCTTGCCTTTTTGCTGCTCTATTAAGGCTGGTATTATATACTATGCCTACCATTACAGCAACTGCTCAGGGAAAACCCTCAGTTACACATTTTGAATTTTCGATTGATCTGGTTAGTTCTGATGTTTGGATTCGACCAGTATCAACCACAATCCCTGCTCCTAGTCTAAAGCCAACCATCGCTGTAGCCATGGAAAATTCGGGAATAGGCATTTGGCTATCTGATGATTTGGCTGGTAGTATCAAAGAAGTAAAGCCTTACATGAAATTTAGAGCCAGGCGGCTAAAATTTACTTTTTCTAATTGCGATTGGAACTATAACAAAGCGATTTGCCTCCAGTATTCGGAAAACATAACTGGTCAGCGGTTTAAACGTTTGATAGGGTATTCTGTCCCTGGCAATTACAGTGAATTTTAACAGAGAAGGCTGTGTTCCATAGTATTGATAACAAAGCAGTAGTTGAGAATACAAAATGAATAAATAAATAGGTATAGGCGCTTAGGCATCCCAATTTTGGATACTTTTGATAGATGGAAACTAGAGAAAAATACAAAGGCGTGAACTCATTCAAATTTATTCAGCAGTTTAAAACGGATGAAGATTGCTACTCATACATAGCTGCGATTAAATGGGAAAATGGTTATGAATGCAGAAAATGCAGCAACAATAAATACATCCCGGGGAAGAAACCATTTTCAAGACGATGTTCAAAATGCAAATATGATGAGAGCGCAACCGCAGGTACAATGTTTGATAAAGTCAAATTTCCAATTTTAATTGCGTTTCATATCATTTTTAAAATTGGGACTAAGAAAAAAGGAATGTCTTCGCTGGAACTCAGCCATGAATTTGAACTGCGGCAAAAGACTTGTTGGGAGTTTAAATGGAAGATTCAGCAAGCCATGCAGAGCAGTTTAATGTATCCGATTGAAGGAGAGATACATGTAGATGAGTTGTGGATCGGAGGTCCGGAAGAAACAAAAAGAGGGCGGAGTTTAGGATCAAAAAAGTTGGTTGTTTTGGCTTTAGAAAAACTACCTGATGGGGTTGGTCGCGCTTATGCACAAATAATTGAGAACGCATCAGCCAAAGAATTCAAAGTGTTTTTTGATAAACATATTTCTAAGAGCGCAAAGATAATAACTGACGAATGGAGAGGATATAGCCCTTTGAGAAAAGACTACCCAGGACTTGAACAACGTAAATCAGAGAAAGGAAATGCTTTCATTGATCTGCATATCCATATTATGAATATCAAAGGTTGGTTGAGAGGAATACATCATCATTGCAGTAAAGAAAGATTGCAGGGTTATCTGGACGAATACCATTTTAGATACAATAGAAGGAACAATATGGATACAATCTTTGATTTACTCCTCAGAAAGATGGTTTTAAACGACCCCGTTCGTTTATCCACAAGCGTTTCGGAGGGATAACTAAACGCCTATACCTATAAATCTATTTCCAAACCAATGCAAATATTCATCGGGATAATGATTGTTTCAGCTATTATAGGTTTAGCTAAAGGAGGATATATAATTGGGGTTTGGTTAAAGTCAATAATTTAGCTGGACTTTGTAATTATTTGAAATTGGAATTATGATAGTTGCTGCCTTGTTTGACTTGAAGATAAAAAACACTGGACAAAAATACCCTCCCCACTTATTTCGCGCGCGACTTATTTCCTGTCGCGTACGCATATGTATTCTCCCCTGATTATAATTTACTCGTAATTTTACGTATTACCCAATAATGCAACTTTTTGATTTTCAGTGCAAAAGAACCTAAATCGTTGGAAAAATCAGCCTCATTTTTTCCAACGATCTTCCAACTCAAATCCTGCTTTTTTCTGCTTTTTTCTGCTTTTCCCCCAACAAAAAAACCACTGAAATGTACTCATTTTCAGTGGTTTGCTCTTTTGGTCAACTATTTTCAGCGGAGAAGGGGGGATTCGAACCCCCGGATCCTTGCAGATCAACGGTTTTCAAGACCGCCGCGATCGACCACTCTGCCACCTCTCCTTTGGGACTGCAAAAATATAAAAAAAAGCAATAGTCTCTATACGCTTTTGCACTATTTTGAAAAATATTGAAAACTCATCAGGAAAAGCGGGAATTTCAAAATATCATTCTATGATTTTCAGGCAATAAAGTACTTTTGTACTGTTACAAAATAAAACATGACTTTCTCTGTTAAACGTAATCTTACAGCCCTTTACCTGATAAAAATCGCAAAATGGATGAATCTTATCATGCCTGTTATAGTATTATTCTATAAATCTAACGGGCTTTCGATGAAGGACATCTTCCTTTTACAAAGCGTTTACTCACTTACGTTAATGACGCTTGAAATACCAACCGGCTACTTTGCTGACCATGCGGGGCGAAAAAGGAGTATTCTGGCAGGAGCTATGTTAGGTTTCATTGGTTACTTGGTTTACAGTTTCTCTTTTGGTTTCTGGCAATTTGTTGCTGCAGAGGTTGTTCTTGGAATCAGCCAAAGCCTGGTTTCGGGGGCAGATTCGGCCATGCTATATGATACTCTGGCTGTATCAAAACAAAGGCACAGATACACACAGTTGGAAGGCCGGATTTCGTCAATAGGAAATTTCGGGGAAGCATTTGCTGGTATAATCGGAGGTTTCCTTGCAGTCCTATCTTTAAGAACGCCATTCTACTTTCAAACCTGTATAGCATTAATTGCGATTCCCGCAGCAATAATGTTAAAAGAGCCACCTTTAAAAACAATTCGAGTTAAACCACGAATTAAAGAAATCGGATTTATTATCTATGAGGTATTGCATGGAAATGTGAAACTTAAATGGAATACATTGTTTTCGGCTATTACCGGTGCAGCTACACTAACCATGGCTTGGTTTGTACAACCTTATTTCGCACTAATCAAATTACACGTTTCCTTGTATGGCGTAATTTGGGCTATTTTAAATCTCTGTGTGGGGTTAGCTGCTGTGTATGCCTGGAAATTTGAGAAAAAATTCGGCGCTTTCAGGACCGTCATTATTTTTACTACTGCACTTTTTAGTTCCTTTCTGTTACTCCCTTTTATGCATGGATATTCATGTTTCGCAGTTCTAATGGTGTTTTATCTTGCCCGAGGACTTGCAACTCCAACACTACGCAATTATATAAACCTTATCGCAACTTCCGAAGTCCGAGCAACCGTTTTGTCAGTCCGAAATTTTCTGATCAGACTGATATTTGCGATTACTGGTCCATTATGGGGCTGGATAACAGATAAATGCAGTTTGAAGTCCGCAATAATTACCGCCGGACTGACTTATGGTTTCTTTGCACTTGTGAGCATGTTATACTTTCTGAAGCATAAAACCTATAAGCCCAATTAAACAGAATGAAGATGAGCCGGATATTATTTTGCGCAGGAGTTGATTATGTGCTGTAAATTTTTACCTTTGCAACCCTTTTAAACCAGGGAGAGATGCCAGAGTGGTCGATCGGGGCGGTCTCGAAAACCGTTGTACCTTTGCGGGTACCTAGGGTTCGAATCCCTATCTCTCCGCTGATACATAGCGAAAAACAATGCAAACCACCGAAAACAGAGCTGTTTAGGTGGTTTTTTGCTTTTAGGGAAAGCAGAAAAACGCACAAAACAGCAAATAGGTGGGTGGACTTACAGGTGGACCTTGGAAATTGATAATTTAGTCCACCACAACCGGCCTTATGCACTGATATACACTACTTTGCACTTTGTGTTCTTACTCGATTAGTTTAATATTGCCAACACTAAAAAAGTAAGTCATGAACCGAGCAACCTGTAAAGTGCTGTTTTATGTAAAACGCACAAAAGCGTTGAAAGATGGTGATATTCCCATTTTTGTGAGAATAACAGTGAACCACAAACGAACAGAATTTGGACTTCAGCGGAAAATTGAAAAGGACCAATGGAATGTTGAGAAAGGAAAAGCATTTCCCGGGTCAAAGCAAAACAAGGAAATTAACACTTACCTGGATACTGTTAAGTTCAATATC
>JBAXXB010000236.1:0-7573 GCA_037128115.1 Bacteroidota bacterium | reverse complement strand
GTGCTTGGTGATTTGTGATTAGTGTTTTGTGCTTGGTGATTTGTGATTAATGTTTTGTGATTAGTGTTTTGTGCTTGGTCCTTGGTGCTTGGTGCCTGGTGCTTGGTGCCTGGTGCATAGTGCATAGTGCATAGTGCATAGTGCATAGTGCATAGTGCATAGTGCTTTGTGTTTTGTGCTTAGTGCCTGGTATCTGAACCAGGTGCCTTAAACCTAAACCCTAAACCTTACTTAAACCAGGCTCAGGCAAACGACTGCATGTCACAGAGTTTCTTATAAATACCATCAACCGCTATCAGTTCCTGGTGGTTACCGCGCTGCACGATCTGGCCGGCGTTCAGGACAATAATTTCGTCGGCATGTTGTATGGTTGAAAGCCTGTGAGCTATAACTACCGAAGTGCGGTTTTCCATCAGTTTAACCAAGGCATCCTGAACCAGACGTTCGCTTTCTGTATCCAAAGCCGACGTTGCCTCATCAAGGATAAGTACCGGTGGATTTTTGAGAACTGCACGTGCAATACTGATACGCTGACGCTGTCCTCCTGAAAGTTTAAGCCCGCGGTCGCCAATATTGGTATCGTAACCGTAATCCAGTTTTTCAATAAATTCGTGCGCATTGGCAACCTTTGCAGCAGAAATCACTTTTTCCATCGTTACATTCTTCATACCGAAAGAAATATTTTCGTATACCGATCCGTTGAAAAGAATGGTTTCCTGGTTCACTATTCCCATCAAACCGCGGACATCAGCAATGGCAATATCCCGGATATCATTTCCGTCAATCAACAATTGCCCGCCAGTGACATCATAAAAACGTGGCAAAAGATCAACCATGGTCGATTTACCTCCACCTGAAGGTCCGACTAGTGCAATTGTTTTCCCTTTCGGAATCACCAGATTTATATTGGTTAATACCGGCTCAGTATTATAACTAAATGCTACATTCCGATATTCGATGTTATGTTCCAGGTCGCTGATATGGATCGGATCAGCTTTTTCAGTAATAACTTCTTCGGCTTTCAGAATATAATCAATACGATCGAGTGAAGAGGCGCCTTTCTGAATGTAGGCTGCTGCCTGCGAAATGTCCTTTGCCGGTGGCAGAATCTGTGAAAAAACGCCAAGATAAACAATGAAAAGAGTAGCATCGAGCGAATTGTCGTGCGCCAGAATCAGGCGGCCACCATACCATAAAATGATTGCTGTAACCAGAATTCCCAAAAACTCGCTAAGCGGCGAAGCCAGGTCGCGCTTTCGGATCATACGCGTAGCTATTTTGGCATATTCGGCATTGGTTTTAGAGAAATTATTATAACTGAAATCAATGGCATTAAAAGCTTTAATGATCCTTAGTCCTGAAATGGTTTCTTCGATCAGCGAAACCAAACTGCCCATTTTACTTTGCACTTTATCAGAAGTACGCCTGAGGGACCTGCCAATTCTGCCAATTATAAATCCTGAAATCGGCAAAACTACCAAAACAAAAACAGTAAGATGCGGGCTAAGGATAAAGAGAAAAACCAGGTATGCGACTAAAGTAACCGGCTGGCGGAAAATAATCTCTATCATCTGAAGTATCGACCATTCCACTTCCTGCACATCGCCGGTAATGCGCGAAATGATATCGCCTTTACGCTGCTCGTTAAAATACGACAATGGCAGGATTAAAGCCTTGTAGTATATTGCGTTGCGCAGATCTTTCACCACGCCATTACGTAAAACGGCAATAAAAAACATGGCAGCATACCGGAAAAGGTTTTTCAGGAAATATAACCCGACAAGGATAGCGCAAATATATCCAAGAACATGAACTTCACCATATTGATTAATAAGCCCGCTGACATAGAAATTCAGGTTCTGCATTATTGAATCCTGGGTAAATGCCAACGGCGGTGCCGAAGCAGCAGGCTTCGACATTTTAAATAGTATTTGCAGGATGGGTATCAGCGCCGCAAATGAAACTATTGAAAAAAGGATAACAATAATATTGCAGATAATATTGATTACAGCATAAACCCAGTAAGGTTTAGCATAACGCATAAGGTTAAAGAATTTTCTCACGAAACAAGTATTTTAAACAATAAGCCAGTTCAAATCCAGATATTGCGCAAAATTAACATTAATTGAGCTTGCTCGGCAAATATTCAGTTCAAAGCTTACAAGCTTAATTACGTATTATTTATAAAATCAGTACCTTTGCAGCATGGAAACAACACGCCAGCATAAAATAGAACGACTGATCCAGAAGGATATGGGAGAAATATTCCAGGCCATGGGCCGCGATACTTTCCCCGGCAATATGATCACCGTGACCAAGGTTCATATTTCGCCCGACCTCTTCCTTGCCAAGGTTTACCTCAGCCTCTTCGGGAAAACCGATAAGAGCGAATTACTGGGCCTCATAAAGGAACACAGGAAAGAAATCCGGCTTAAACTCGGCAACCGCATCCACAACCAGGTGCGCTCAATACCGGAACTCGATTTCTTCCTCGACGACTCGCTCGACTATATCGAAAATATAGATAACCTATTGAAAAAAAGCTAATCCCGTATTGGCATTTCCCCCATTTAACATCCGGTTTCATTATGCAATACGATCCTATCAAACGTACGCTGGGTAGCATCTTCAACAGCACTCCATCGTTACGGAAAATATTTTACCGCCTGCTCGACCTGCTGCTGCTGCGCTCGTGGCATGTGCGCCGCGAGGTGAAAAAGTGGGCCGCAACGGCTCCCGCCAACGCCATGATACTGGATGCAGGCTCTGGCTTCGGGCAATACGATTTCTTTATGTCGTCGCTGAATCCCCAATGGAAAATCAGGGGTGTGGATGTGAAAGAGGAACAGATTGCCGATTGCAATGCCTTTTTCGGCCGCATAGGACGAAACAATGTAAACTTTGCCTACTGTGACCTCACCGCTTTTACCGATGCTTCGGCCTACGACCTGATCCTCTCGGTGGATGTGATGGAACATATACTGGACGATGTGCAGGTTTTCCGCAACTTCCATGCTTCGCTGAAAAAAGGCGGCATGGTGCTGGTTTCAACGCCTTCGGACCAGGGCGGAAGCGATGTACACGAGCATGAAGAAGAATCCTTTATCGAGGAGCATGTGCGCGACGGTTACAACATCAACGAAATACAGGAAAAACTCAGGCTGGCCGGTTTCAGCCGCACCGAAGCCCGCTACCAATACGGGAAATCAGGGCAGTTCAGCTGGCGTCTTTCGATGAAATACCCCATACTAGCCCTGGGGAAAACAAAACTCTTCTTTATACTGCTGCCTTTCTATTACCTTATCACTTTCCCGGTATGCCTGGTGCTGAATTACCTGGATGCCAGCCTGCCGCATAAAACCGGAACCGGGCTGGTGGTGAAAGCCTGGAAGTAATCTCTTAACCTCTTTTATGAAACATTTCTTAATCCTGACGCTTTGTGCCTTGCTGGCATCATCGGCGTCGATGGCTGCAGGCAAAAAGGACACGCTGAGGCCCAAACTGGTTGTCGGTATAGTGGTTGACCAGATGCGCTACGATTATCTTTACCGTTTTTACGAGCACTATTCCGAAAACGGCTTTAAGCGCCTGATGAAGGAGGGCATGAACTTTACCTACGCCCAATACAATTACATTCCCACTTATACTGGCCCGGGTCATGCCAGCATTTATACCGGTTGCACACCCTATTTCCATGGCATTATCTCGAACGACTGGTACGACAAGACCCTGAAAAAGACGGTTTATTGCACCAGCGATTCAACATACCAGACCGTGGGTGCACAGAACGCTTCCGGGCAGATGTCACCAAACCGTTTGCTTGCCTCCACTATAGGCGATGAACTGCGCATGTCGGATAACGGGCTGTCGAGGGTTTTTGCCGCCTCCATCAAGGACAGGGCTTCCATACTTCCCGGCGGGCATATGGCCAATGCCGCGTATTGGTACGACGGACGATCGGGTAATTTTATAACCTCCACCTATTATGCCAAGGCATTGCCGCTTTGGATCAACAACTTCAATGCCCGGCAGGAACCGGCAAAGTTCATGGCCTCGGGATGGAATTTATCCCTGCCTGAAGCCGATTATGTGGCTTCGATGCCCGATAAGGGCGCGGGCGAAGCCGATGTGTTTAAAGAAGGGAATACCAGCTTTCCGCATTCGTTCGAAAAAGCGGATGCCAGCTCGCGCCTCGACCTGATACGCACCACCCCTTTCGGCAACGAATTGCTGGCCGATTTTGTTGTGGACCTTATCAAAAACGAAAAACCCGGGCAGGGACCCTATACCGATATGCTGGCCGTTTCGTTTTCGTCGACTGACTATGTGGGTCATGCCTATGGGCCCAATTCGGTTGAAATAATGGATACCTATATTAAGCTCGACAGGCAGATAGCCCGCCTGCTCGAAACCCTCGACCAGGAAGTGGGCAAAGGAAACTACCTGCTTTTCCTTACCGCCGACCATGCGGTACGGCCCAATGGCGAATACCTGAAAGAAAACCATATCCCGACCGGGAACCTCGACAGCAAAGTGGTGGAAGACTCGCTGCGTGCATACTGCAACAGGCATTTTGGATTCAGCGACCTGGTTGAAACCGTGGAAGATAACCAGGTGTATTTTAACCACACGGCCCTGGAGAACAGGAAGGTGGACTTGCAGCAGTTCAATACGGCCCTGGTAAATTACCTCCGGGTTACCTTCCCGCAGATGAACCTGATTTCGTCGAAACAAGATTTCAACCCGCTGATGCCCACCCGAAGCATGAGTACGTTTGCGCTCAACGGCTTTAACCCTTTCCGCTCGGGCGACCTGGTTTTCGACCTTACCATTGGCTACCTTACCGGCGGCTACCACCAAGGCACCTCGCACGGCACGGCCTTCGATTACGACACCCATGTGCCCCTGCTGTTTTACGGATGGAATATCAGGCCCGGCGAATCAAACGCGGAAGTATACGTGGAGGATATAGCCCCTACGATCAGCAGCCTGATCCATATACAGGAACCCAGCGGCAGCATGGGGATTCCGCTGATAAAAGCGGGAAAGTAAGGAAAACGGAACGATTTGGTGCGGATGGACAGGATGAATGGGGTATAGGGGGACTAAGAGACTAAGAGACATAGAGACTTAGAGACTTAGAGACTTAGAGACTTAGAGACGGAGGGAACAGGAGATGAACTTCGGAGAGGATGGGCAGGGAGGTATTTATATTCCCGTTGCTAGCACCCAGCACACCATTTACAGGACCCAGTACGCCGTTGACAGGAGCCAGAACGCCGTTGACAAGAGCCAGAACGCCGTTGACAAGAGCCAGCACGCCATTTACAGCGCCCAGCACGCCATTTACAGCACCCAGCACGCCATTTACAGCACCCAGCACGCCATTTACAGCACCCAGCACGCCGTTGACAAGAGCCAGCACGCCATTTACAGCACCCAGCACGCCGTTGACAGGACCCAGCACGCCATTGACAGGAGCCAGAATGCCGTTGACAAGAGCCAGCACGCTGATGACAGGAGCAAGCACATCGATGAGAATGAAATATCTTTTGAATATTTACATACATTCTAGTTATCTTAATTCATAACCAACTAACAGATATGAAAGCAATTGTATAAAATTCAAGAATGAAAATAACTAATGATTTTGAGTAAAAAATTGATGGAAATTAATAATAATACAATTGAAGAGAAACAAATCAGAACTTTTCGTTTAAACAATTTCTTAAAGAATAAATTCAAAGTGAAAAGTGCTGCTAATAGTAATATTAAGATTAAAGGAGGATACATTTTAATACTTTCGCTGAGATCACCTTCGAATAATAAAACCAAAGCCCTCTGGAATCCGCAAATTGGGCAATCATAGCCAAACATGGTTTTGTAAGCACATGGTAACAAAAATTGACCTTGTAACTTTTTCATAGATTATAAACTGAGGCTATATCAATAGTGAAAATTTTAACCGCAGAGAAACGCTGAGGGAAACTGCAGAGAACCGCAAAGGATTAATTTGCATGATAATAACTCTGCGTAACTCAGCGCCTACTTTGCGCAACTCTGCAGTAAAATGACTTTTGATACAGCCTCTGTGAACTATAATATATTTAACTAAGCATTTGCAAAATTGAAAAACCTGCGCCACCGAGAATAGCGACTGCTATTAGCCAGTATATGGCATATAAACCCCCTAATATTATTCCTATTATTGACATAATGTATCCGGCATTTAGTGTACCATAACCTTCATAAAGTTCAGGGTTGAGCTTATACATTTTTCGGCCAGACCCTGACAATGAAAGGCCTATGATACCTAATACTAATCCGACAAAAAAACAGCCGAATATGATAGAGCAAATGCCTAATACCAGAACTATAGTTGCGTTAGGTAATTGTTGTTTTTGTTCCATTTTATTATTGATTTAAATGTTGCTTTTATCTTGAGAATTTCGTGTTGACTTTTCTTATTATGCATATACATCTAGAATATAGAAACATGTTTCATCTGCAATCTTGCATTTCTTTAAGAAGAGCTTCGGCAAATTTTTGTTTGTCAGTTTCCAATGTGTATTTAGTTTCCATTTCCTTAGAGAGTGTTGCCGCCTCACCTGCTAGTTTTGTGCTTTCCGCAATTATTGAAACATCTCCAGAAGCGGCTTTCAATAAAAGCTTCTGAGCTTTGCACTGTAGATCTGCAACTTTTTTAGCATCTTTCTCAATCCCATTTGCCCCGTCACAACTGGTTAGAATAACATAAGTTAACAATAATGCTCCGCAAAACGTGAAAATTCTTTTCATTTTATTTGATATTTTAATTGCACCTACTCATCTGGCTTTTCGGTTTCCGCCTATTATGAAAGAGAAATCTATCAGGATACTAATTAAATAGTTGATTACTAACTAGACCCACCTAACCGCCATAAACCCAGCCTTCTGAATTTTCAATTTTTATTTTGTACCAAAATCCTATCTTAGTTCCGATTTTTTCAAAAGGCCCTATTTGTAGCAGTTCCAGTTTAATTTTCCCAAAATCAATTTTTGAAATTATTTTTGATGATATACTCGGCATTTCCCTTACATTCCGAACATCAGTTAATGGGACATCAATAGATTGCTTAAGCAATTTTAGTTGCCAACCGTTCTCGTTGTTTACTGGATCGGGGTTATCGATATTTAGTATAGATTTATTCTGTGCCAGGTACAATACCATTTTGCCACAATCAGTTTGTATATTACTGTAAGAACTTCCGTCATCCCCGCTGAATCCCGTATTCCGGCACCCGAGAATTTTGCAATTGGCTATACCTTTTTCGAAATTACCAGTCAAATATTTATCCCAGCCGCCATCACCAATAAATTCCGAATAAATGGCAGTGAATGCATTCCCGTTAATGCTGATAATTATAGAAACTTCATCATTTTCATCATACGAATATTTGCAAATTATTGAAGAATTTTGAGCAATACTAATGCTAACAAAAAGCAAAACGCAACTTACAATCAATAAAATTCTAGTTCTCTATAATACTCCCCAAAACTTGGACAGCTAGTTAAGATATAAAGTATTAACTTT
>JBAXXB010000235.1:0-7598 GCA_037128115.1 Bacteroidota bacterium | reverse complement strand
CTCCACTGTGGCGGCCGACAATAAGTTTTCGCGCTATATTTTCGTTCACGAGTTCGGGCATTGCTTTGCTGCCCTGGCTGATGAATATTACACTTCCGATGTTTCGTACCAGTCGCCGGCCATCACTGTTGAGCCCTGGGAGCCTAATGTGACCGCATTGCTTGGCCCAGGCAATCTTAAGTGGAAAGAGCTGGTAAAGCCCGGAACACCTGTTCCAACCCCATGGGATAAGTCGGAATTTGACAACTTCAGCTACGGCATCCAGAAAGAAAGGCGTGCATTGCGTGCAGCCAATGTCCCTGAAACGGAGATGGAAAATTTATTCGAACGCGAAAAGAAGACAACGCTGGATATGTTCGCAAAGAACCAGTACAAGGATGCCACCGGGGCTTTCGAGGGAGGAAACTATTTCCAGTTCGGCATGTACCGCTCGGCACTCGACTGCATCATGTTCACCCGCAATAAGCAGGAATTTTGCCCAGCCTGCCGCAAAGCCATTGAAGAAGTCATTACCATGTATTCTCATTGAAAAAAGCTGGAAATACTAACAGGGGCTGCTATCGGCGGCATATGATTACAGGCATGAAAACACGGAATCCAAGGTGGTAATTCCATCAATATCTGCCGGTTAATTTTGTGAGAATACACTAAACTGAAAAAGGGTGAGACTGACCAGATTGTTCAACGAATTCTTCGAAAGCGAAAAGGCAGGAGGCCTCATCCTTGTCTTCGTAACCGCTGTTTCCCTGGTCCTTGCCAATTCGGCTTTTCAAACCGGGTACATACAACTTTGGCATTACGAGATAGCCGGGCAGCACCTGGTTCACTGGATCAACGATGGTCTCATGTGTATTTTCTTCCTGCTGATCGGCCTTGAACTTGAACGGGAGATTTACCTGGGCGAGCTTTCGAATATCCGGAATGCGTCTTTACCTATTTTTGGGGCTTTGGGAGGCATGCTGGTACCTGCTGGCATCTTTCTTTTATTCAACTTCGGGGGGCCTGCACAAGGCGGGGCAGGAATCCCTATGGCAACGGATATAGCTTTTGCCGTCGGCATACTATCGCTGCTGGGTAAAAGGGTACCGGCTTCGCTTAAAGTTTTCCTTACTGCCCTGGCGGTGATCGACGACCTGGGAGCCGTGCTGGTAATTGCCTTTTTTTATACAACCACCTTGTCGCTGCTTAATTTAGGAATTGCACTAGCCATTCTTTCCGTACTTTTTATCCTGAACAGGTTAAAAGTTTACAATTTGTTACCATACCTGGTCGGCGGAGTATTTGCCTGGTATTTTATGCTTCAATCGGGAGTGCATGCCACCATTACCGGCGTTATACTGGCATTTTTAATTCCCTTCGGTGATGGAAGCGAAAAATCGCCTTCATACATCTTGCAGCGCTTGCTGCACAAACCTGTGGCATTCTTAATTTTGCCATTATTCGCCCTTGCCAATACCTGCATTGCTCTAGGCGGCAATTGGCACGGTGGTTTAACCGGGACACTCAGCCTGGGAATCATCAGTGGGCTCATACTTGGAAAACCAATCGGCATTGTTCTTTTTTCACTTGTCGCGGTCAGGTTGGGAATAGGGGTTCTGCCGGATGGACTGAAATGGAAAAACATCATTGGTGCAGGGCTTCTCGGCGGCATCGGCTTTACCATGTCCATTTTTATTACCCTGCTGGCCTTTGATGATGGTGCTTATATTGACAGTTCAAAAATAGCCATCCTGATTGCTTCCTGTATTGCCGGCATAGCGGGTTTTATCACGCTGAAACTCACACTTCCCGCAACAGAAGAATTACCTGGTAAACCCGAACATTTAAGCAAATATCAGGATCTATAAAGAAATGGATCAGACATAATTGAGGAGTTTTTACAACCTGCTGAAACTATAACCGCTGAGACTGACATAAAATAATAATACCAGTAACCAATGTGGAAAATCCTTTTCCCTCCCTTGCAATGGCTTAAAGGTTATTCCCTTACCTTTTTAGGTCGTGATGCAGTTTCGGGAGTAACCCTGGCTGCTTATGCCATACCGGTTTCACTGGCGTATGCCACACTTGCAGGCTTGCCTCCGCAATATGGAATTTACGGCTACCTGATAGGCGGCCTGTTTTATGCCATTTTCGGTACCGGGATGCAGCTCTCTGTTGGCCCTACTTCGGCTATTTCGCTGCTTATCGGGACGAGCATAGCCACCATGGCCCATGGTGATGTGCAGCGCTGGGTTGACCTGGCTTCGCTTACGGCTCTTTTACTCGCCGGATTCAGCATACTGGCCTATCTTTTAAAACTTAACAGCATTATGAACTTCATCAGCGAATCCATTCTGCTGGGGTTTAAGGCTGGGGCTGCGCTGACTATAGCGCTGACCCAACTTCCGAAATTTTTAGGGGTGCATGGAGGGGGAGCCGGTTTTGGGGGAAGGCTCGCTACACTGATCAGCCAGGTTCCCGATACCAACCTGACAGTACTTATCATCGGCGTATCAGCAGTGATTCTCCTTTTGGCAGGTGAAACCTTTTTCCCCGGTCGGCCGTTTGCAATTGTTATTGTAATTGCTTCAATAACAATTATTTCAACCACTTCACTTCTGCACTCAGGGATTAATGTTGTAGGAAATCTCCCGCCCGGTTTACCTAACTTTCATATGCCGGCTATAAGTATCAGCGATATGGAGAGTGTTTTCCCGCTCGCTTTTGCCTGTTTCCTGCTGGCCTATATCGAGAGCGTTTCGGCTGCCAAGACCCTTGCCCGGCAAAATGGTTACGAGATTGACTCACGGCAGGAGTTACTGGCACTGGCTGCCGCCAATGCGGCAACCGCATTCGGGCAGGGATTCCCGGTGAGCGGGGGGCTGTCGCAATCGGCCGTAAACAGCAACGCCGGCGCCAAAACCCCTGTATCCCTGGTATTTGCATCGGCCATTATCGCCCTAAGCCTGGTGTTTTTGACGGGTTTACTTAAGAACCTGCCCGATGTAATCCTTGCCTCTGTTTTACTGATTGCCATCCGTGGACTGGTTAACATAAGCGAAATGAAACGTTTATGGAGGGTTAGCCGCCTTGAATTCAGCGTAGCCCTGATAGCCTTTTCGGGTGTCATTGTTTTCGGAATACTGAAAGGAGTCGTTATTGCGGCCATAGCGTCCATCGCACTGCTGATCAGGGCTGTTTCGGACCCTCATGTAGCCTTTTTAGGACGAATCCCGGGCACAAAACGATACACGGACATCAGCCGGCACCCCGACAACGAAACCATACCGGGCATGCTGCTGTTCAGGGTTGAGGCAGCTGTTTTGTACTTTAATACCGAAAATATCAGGAATAAAGTCTGGTCAAGAGTGTTAATACAGGAAGGCAAACTTAAAACGGTAATCTGGGATCTCAGCACCTCTCCTTACCTGGATATAGCAGGAGCAAAACTGATATATCGCCTGTATATTGACCTGAAAGCCAAAGGTATCTCCCTGAAAATAGCCGAAGCGCATGCCGAAGTGCGCGACATCCTCCGTTTGGAAGAACTTGAAAACCTGATGGGCCATATCAGCCGGAAAATATCTCTGAATGACCTGGTGAATGAAACAGACAAAGATATACCAGGGAATTCCTGATTTAGCCTGCCTTAAATTATACTTTCTTACATTCAGGCAAACTATACCTTCGTTAAAAACTATTATATGAGCTTGTTTTACAGCTACTTGTTTCCTGATATGATGAAATACAACAGTCCAAAGTTATAACCGGGCTTAATTCAGCGCTGTCATTCTTTGCATAAATGCTATATTTGTTACGGTTTTAAATTTCACTTATCGAATAACTCCCTCTGACAAAAGTCAAACAAATGAACCAGGAAATCCCGAATCCCGAACTGAAACTGGCTTTTGACTTTGTTGAACAGACCAATACCAACCTGTTTCTGACCGGGAAAGCTGGAACCGGCAAAACCACTTTCCTGCGTAACCTGAAGTCCATTTCACCCAAACGCATGATAGTGGTGGCACCTACCGGGGTAGCCGCCATAAACGCGGGCGGGGTGACCATACATTCGTTTTTCCAGATGCCTTTCGGGCCTCATATCCCAGTGCAAAACGTTCAACAGGATATTTTTATCCCAGATGCTCCCAGGAATAACTTCGACCGCTCGCAGCGTTTCAGCCGCGAAAAGATAAATATTATGCGCAGCCTCGACCTGCTTGTGATTGATGAAATAAGCATGGTGCGGGCCGACCTGCTGGATGCCATCGACGAGGTACTGCGCAGGTTCAAGGACAGGTACAAGCCCTTCGGCGGGGTGCAGTTGCTTATGATAGGCGATCTGCAGCAACTAGCCCCGGTTGCAAAGGACGATGAGTGGGAACTGCTCCGGCCCTATTACGATACCATCTTTTTTTTCGGGAGCCGGGCCCTGCAAAAAACCAATTTCACAACCATCGAACTGAAACATATTTACCGGCAGAGCGATGAAACCTTTATCCGGCTGCTGAACAAGGTACGAGGCAATGAAATCGACCAGCAAACTCTTGATAGCCTGAACCAGAGACATATACCTGGCTTTAACCCGGGAAACGACGAAGGGTATATAACACTCACCACCCACAATTACCAGTCGCAGGCCATTAATGAAACAAAGCTGAAACAACTGCAAGGACGTGAAGAGCGATTTACAGCCGAGGTGGAAGGTGAATTCCCCGAGTACAGCTATCCGACTGATTTCGAACTGCTCATAAAAATTGGGGCCCAGGTGATGTTCGTGAAAAATGATGTTTCGTACGAGAAACTCTTTTATAACGGCAAGATTGGCAAGGTTAAAAAGATTGAAGATGATATTATTTATGTAAAATGCGATAGCGATCAATTCCTCATTCCAGTCGAACCACTCGTATGGCAGAATAATAAGTACACTATTAACGAAGAAACCAAGGAAATTACCGAAACACCCGTCGGAAAATTCATACAGTATCCGCTTAAACTGGCCTGGGCCATCACCATTCATAAAAGCCAGGGATTAACATTTGAGAAAGCCATCATCGATGCCAATGCCGCGTTTGCCCATGGCCAGGTTTACGTGGCACTCAGCCGCTGCAAGACTTTCGAGGGCATGGTTCTGAGCTCACCCATTTCGCAGAATTGCATCAAGAGCGACCTGGGCGTGAAAGGCTTTTCGACCGAAGCCGAACTGCACCAGCCAGGCGAAAAAGAGCTTCTCGCTTCGCGGATTGCTTACCAGCAAACCTTATTGGTCGAATTGCTGGATTTTTCACTTATTCAGCGCCGCTTTTACCACTGCCAGAAACTGATCAAAGAAAATGCCGGTATTTTGCTTCCTGCCCTGGCCGAAGCATTTATGGGGATACATGAAGTGCTCACCAAAGACCTTATAGCTATATCGGACAGGTTTAAATCCCAGGTCGGGCAGTTCCTTTTGACCGACCCCATGATCGAAGGCTATGAAGACCTTCAGGACCGGATTAAGAAAGCGGCTGCATATTTTGCCGAAAAAACGGAAACAAAAATCTGCCCGGTTCTGCAAAATATTGACATTGAAACCGATAATAAAGCTGTCCGAAAATTATTGAGGGATAGTTTCGAAAGCCTTTACCAGGAAGCGTATATTAAGACGGCTTGCTTTAAAGCCTGTACAAGTGGGTTTACCGTTAAAACTTACCTTGCTGCCAAGGCGGAGTCGGCCATAGAGAAAATCCAGCTGAAAAAGGAAACAAAGGTTTATGTTTCTTCGGGCGAGTCACCCGATACGGAACTATCCAGGAGGATAAAAGCCTGGCGTTATGAAAGAGCAGAGGAAGAAGACCTGCCCGTTTACATGGTTCTTCCGCAAAAAACACTCTATGAGTTGCTCGAACAGTTGCCTGTGAGCCTGGCGGACCTGAAGGAAATCAAAGGTTTCGGAAAGAAAAAGATCAAAAAATACGGACCTGAACTTCTTGCAATCATACGTACCTATCTGAAAGTTGAGCACCTGGATAAACTGGATGTACCAATTCCGGATGAGGAGGTCCAGGAAAAGCCGAAAGCAGAGAAAGGCCAGTCGCAGCGCATTAGCCTCGAAATGTTCAAACAAGGCAAGACCATAGCCGAAATTGCCAGGGAACGATCGTATGCTGCATCAACCATCGAAGGTCACCTGGCCGGCTATGTTGCAAATGGGGAACTGGATATACTGAAACTGCTCCCTGCCAAGAAGCTCGGTTTGATTACCGCATTTTTTACCGAAAACGGGAGCACTTCACTATCGGATGCCAAGGCAGAACTGGGAGATGAGGTAACTTACAGCGAATTAAAAATGGTAATTAATCATTTGAGATTTAAAAACTCACCCCCTGAATCGGAGTATATTTTATAAAGAATAGCAGTACCCCCTCCTTTGATTTGCTTTCAATCCAAAGACAAACAAGCCACCAGCTATTTACTATTGTCTGATTACGGTTAAACTATTTTGCAGCGTAATCCGGATGCTTATGGCAGCGAACCAAATGGTCATTGATCATACCAGCAGCCTGCATGGAAGCACAGATTTAATTTAGGTTAACTATTTTACTATATTTGCTCCATAAAAGTTGGATAAAATTATGGAAAAAGTTGTCGTTTATGCAAGAATATCAACCAATGAGCAAAATATTGATTCGCAGATTGATTCCATAGAGAATTATTGTAAAAATTTTGGGTATGAAATAGTTGATACTTTTCATGATACAATAACTGGCTCATCAAAAGTAACTGAGAGGGAGGGATTCCAAAGACTATTGAATTTTTTCAATATTAATAACGATGTGAAAAACCTAATCTGTTATGAATACTCCCGCTTAGGACGAAGTTTTATTGATACATATTCCATAATTGAAGATTTTAAGAATAGGGGTGTCAATATCTTTTTTAAAAAAGAAAATCTGAATACTTTAAACACCACGCCAGATGATAATTTGAGGTTAAATATGCTCAGTTCAATTGCCGAGTATGAAAGAACCCAAATTAAAGAAAGAACAAAGAGAGGTAGAATATATAAAATCCAAAGACAAGGAGCACCAAGTGGTTCTTTGCCACAATATGGTTATACTAAACATTTGGGGAAACTTGTAATAGATACTGAAGAGGAAACAATAGTCAAAGAAATATTTGATTTATATGTAAATAAAAAATATTCCACTCCCGAAATAGCAAAAAAACTGAATAGGGATAACGTAAAAACTAAATATAGAAAGCAAGTTGATGCTAACTTGATTGAGCCAAAAAACAGAAGATTATCAAGAAATCAATTTGTTTGGACTGATGGTTCTGTGGCAAGACTCCTAAGAAAAAGCATCTTGACAGGGTACAGACAATACCTAAATCTTGATTTACCTTTTAATCAGGAACTTCAAATAATCGATGATGAGACATTTAATTTAGCACAAAGCAGACTTAGTGGGCAAAAGAAAGTTAATCCCAATGCTTCGAAATTTGAAAATGTCCTAAGAGGCTGCATAAAATGCAGTTGTGGATACCATTATCTGATGCAAAAAGGTAACAGCAGTAGCGCACTATAATACTCCCCAAAACTTGGACAGCTAGTTAAGATATAAAGTATTAACTTT
>JBAXXB010000234.1:0-7637 GCA_037128115.1 Bacteroidota bacterium | reverse complement strand
GCCATAATATCGCTGTCATAAGTGTTTTCAGGTACTCCTGAGAACTTATCGGTTTTTGTCCAGGATTTGCCTGCATCTTCGGTAACCTGTATAACGCCATCGTCGGTTCCGGCGTAAAGAAGGTTTTCTTTTACTGGTGATTCGTCCATCGAAACAATGGTTCCATACAGCGAGGTGGAAATATCTTTTGCCACAGCATCATAACTCCAGTATTTACCCATTACAGGCCAGGAGTTGCGGTCGAGTTGTTCGGTAAGGTCATCGCTGATCACTTTCCAGGTATTGCCACGGTCGTCGCTGCGGAAAACCTTGTTGGCAGCGCAGTAAAGCCGGGTTGGCGAGTGAGGACTGAGGATAAGCGGTGTATTCCAGTTCCAGCGATAAGTAAGTTCATCCTTGCGAGGCTCGGGCCTGATGTCGACTGCCTCCTGGCTTTTGCGGTCGTAACGTACCATTCCACCATACTGCGACTCGGAATACACAATATTGGGATCTAACGGGTCGATCTGAGACCAGAAACCATCCCCTCCGCAGGTCACGAACCAATCGTCGCTGACCACTCCTGATCCGGCTATTGAACGGGAAGGACCGCCGAAACTGTTGTTGTCCTGGGTTCCTCCATACACATAATAAAAAGGAAGCGAATTATCGACCTGCACGCGGTAGAATTGGGTAACAGGAAGGTTCGATTTAAAGAGGTACTCTTTCCCACCATCGAAGGATTCATAAATTCCACCGTCGCCACCAATAAGAAAATGATGCGTATCCGAAGGGTCAATCCAGATGGCATGGTCGTCGACATGGCGTTTATTGTTGCCTAAGGCATGCCATGTTTTGCCGCCGTCTTCGGTGACCTGGGTGACCGTTTCCGTGGAATAGAGCTTATTTACATCTTTAGGATCACAGGTAATCTCATTGTAATACTGGCCCTGAGCGAAATGGTCGCTCATTTTCTGCCAGCTGGCGCCGCGGTTGGTGCTGCAGTAAAAACCACCGGTTTCGCCGGCAGCCTCTATAATGGCAAAAATATAATCAGGATTCACAGGCGAAATGGCTAAACCTATACCGCCCATATCGCCGCCCGGCAGGCCACTCTTCAACTTATCCCAGGTTTCGCCCGCATTGGTCGATTTGTAAATAGCCGTTTCAGGACCACCGCCGATCTTGGTGAATACGTGCCTGCGGCGTTGCTCGCTGCTGGCATACAGCACGTCCGGATTACGCGGATCCATGAGTATGTTGTTAACACCGGTATTTTCCGATACATCCAGAATTTTCTTCCAGGTCTTTCCTCCGTCCGAAGTTTTATACAGGCCACGGTCACCTCCGGGTCCCCATACTGAACCTTCGGCAGCCACATAAACAATGTCGCTGTTTTTCGGATCTATCACTATTTTGCCGATATGCTCCGAATCCTTGAGGCCCATGTTCTTCCACGATTTGCCCCCGTCGGTGCTTTTATATACACCGTCGCCGTATCCCAGCGCACGCTGGTGGTTATTTTCACCGGTTCCTACCCAAACCACGTTGGTATTAGTTGGGTCAATCACCACCACGCCCATTGAATAGGATTTCTGACCATCGAACACCGGTTCGAAGGTAGTGCCGTTATTGGTGGTTTTCCACACATGGCCCGAAGCCACGGCAACAAACCACTCACTGTGGTTGTTGGGGTTCACCGCGAAGTCGGCAATTCGTCCGGACGTAAATGAAGGGCCTATCGAACGCCATTTCATGCCCCCGAAGGTGGACGATTTAAGCGTGTCGGATTTGGAATCCTTTTTCGTATCATCTTTTTTCGGACCTTCTTTCCCCGCCAGGGCCGTGGAGCCAGAAAACAATATAACAGCAGGCAGCAGGATGGCTAACAGGCTGTTCAAACGAGTAAGCTTTCTCATATTAATTCCGTATTTATATGGTTATGATTGAAGTATGAAACCGACAGCATTCCGGAAACCGGTTACCGATTAACAAAGATGGAATTTTATTCTTTATGATAAAACAAAACCTGTCCGAAATATGCAAAAGCTCTCCTCCAATCGGTGAAACTATCTTAAAATCTGTTAAACCGGTGTGCGTGTACAACCTAATCCGCGCATATACGACCTTTGAATAAATACAAATATGAAACATGTATCGTGGTATGATTATTGGTACAAAAATCTTAACCCCAGGACAGCCATACCCTGTTAATTAATGGAATCATAATACTGCCGGCATTTGAAACAGATGCCTCCTTTTCACCACTCTCCTTAGTCATAGTGTCGCAATTCAGTTGCCGCCAAAATATGATTTGTTAGCTGATACACAGTAACCTACAATTATTTTTTTACCCTGAAAGACCATACTGTTTCATTTATTTATAACCTAGTAGCTCTAAGATTATGAAAAACACAAGATTCATTACATTTCTTATGGTCTTTATTTCGGCCGGAGCCGTAAAAACAACAACCGCACAAAGCACCGGGTTCAAACTTTCGGATTACAAAAACCCGGATTACTACTACCAGACGCTGGACCTGAACTTTGACATGAACAGCAGCATGTTTATAAACAATAACAATACCGGCAGCAAAGTGACTACAAACCATTTTTCACTCAATTCAGGTGCCGGGGCAAACTATTCGCTGTTTAAAAATTCGCTTAAAACGCAAACCGAATTTGGGACTTCATTCAATACCGGGCTGGGGACATCCGCTTATAATTATCATCATGATGCCAGTAGAATCGAAAGCAAGTCTAATTCTATCAGCCATTTCGAAAACCTCAATATTTCAGGACTGAAAAGGTTTTATAATGAAAGGCAACGCTATTTCGAAGTCAACGGCTCTGTTTACGGGCAAAATATCTTCAATTCCGACCACAACAAATTGATGGCATACGATACCACTACCAGTAAAAACTCCACCGAGCAGCGACAACTTGATCATTCCATAACACTATCACTGCTGGCAGGAAGTGGCCGTATTGAGCAGGTCCAGGATGCACGTATGGCACTATACCTGCTCGAAGATTTGCAAAAGATAAACCGGGAACAGCGCCTGGCTTCCGACGAAGAAGTACTTGCCCTTGCCCGGGAGATTACTTTACTGAAATACAAACGGTTTTTTGATACCCGCCTGCGAAAAATTGCAGAGATAAGTGCCATAGATTCCTTTTTGCAGAAAAAAGGAATATCCGGAACAGCCGATGCGGCCTACTTCACTTCCTTAAACGATAACTGGAATTATGCCAATAACCCAGTGAGGATGAGCGGACACAGGATCTATTTGGGACTCGAAACGGGTTATTCCTTTTCCTACAATAAAAAAACTCAAAATAATGTGGATACGGTCTATTCTGATGGTACAGCCAGGGAAAAAAATGCAAGTTTATACCTGGTTGCGGGATTCAATTGTGAGAAACCCACCAGCCTGAGGTGGCAGAATTCGTCCAGCCTGAAAGCATCTGTCGGATATAGCCAGAACTCCATCAATGGTAAATCAGGAGGCTTTGATATGGTTTATGCATATCCTTATTCGCAGTCATTTCCTTCCGTTAAACTGGCAGCCGACTACGGTATCGGGTATTATCCCAATTCGAGGACCTGGCTTACCTTCAAATGGTGGCTTCTTGCTGGTTGGGATAAAGAAATGCACGGGGATTCCAAACCAGATAAACAGGATTTTCAGAACAGCCTGTATGCATACACCGGGCCTCAATTCCATGCGTACTATTACCTTTCGGAAAAACTCCGTTTAAACCTCACTTTCAATGGAGAATTCCGGCTTAACCACGACAAGTTCACCTATACAGTTACAGAAGGAAATCCTGATCATCAGACCACAAAATGGTGGAACCAGCAAGTGAACGCAGGACTTACATATAATTTATTCTAAATCAGTGTTCTGCCTATAAATCCAGGTACTCAAAAAAATCTTTGTATCATTTTGTGAACTTAATATCCCCTGTTAAATGAAAACGATCCTCCATACCTCTTTAATCTTACTTTCACTTATTGTTCTTTCTACTCAAACTGTAGTTTCACAAAACACCACTTTTAAACTAACGGATTACAAAACCCCTGTGTATAATTACCAGGCCCTGGATTTGAATTTCGATCTGACCAGCCTGTTCAGCGCTTCCCAAAACAGCAATTCAACCCAATCTTCGGGTCACAATTATTCCGTGAATTCCGACCTTAAAGCAGCATATACCGGTTTCGTAAATTCAGCGGGGCAGCAACGGGAAATTTCGGTTTCGTTCCGCCAAAGCATCATGGCTGAGGGCCATCATGTAAATGAGCCTTACGACCAGGTTAATACCTATAACCTGTTTTTGCCCAGCGAACACCTTACTATAACCGGGCTGCAAAGATTTTATAATGCAAAACAGAATTATATTGAGATTAATGCTACTCTACTAAATAACCTGATGCACTATACCGATAAGCATAAGACATTGAGTTCCGGACCCGCTGCCTATTCAGTCGAATCTACCGTGAAGCAGTATGTCAGCCAATCCAACGGGGCAATCCTGCTTGGCAAAGGTCGTATTGAGCAGGTACAGGATGCCAGGCTTGCTTTATACCTGCTCGATGATCTCAATAAACTGAACCGGGATAAACGTCCTGCTTCCGACCAGGATGTGCTTGCCCTGGCTAAGCTGATCACCTCGCTCAAGTACAAGCGCTTTTTCGATGACCGACTGAGGAAAATAGCTGAAATTACCGCCATCGATTCATTTATGCGGGTCAACCGGCTGACGGGCCTCACTGATGCCGTATATTATACTTCCCTTAGCGATAACTGGAACTTCGCCAACAACCCGGTAAGGTTAAGCGGCCGACGGTTATTCGCCGGGATTGAGGGCGAACTATTGTATGCGAATGCAAAGGATAATTCAACCAACAAGGAGACAAACGAAAGTATTTACAGCACAAAAAGGAAACAGGGCGACGTTGGGCTATATGCCGTGGCTGGAATTGACTTCGAAAAACCGGTGAGCCTCCGCTGGCAGCAATCAGCTAATTTTAAAGCCGGGATTGGCTCAACTTACCAGTTCCGGACCTACTCTGAGGAAACCACCCCGGCTGACTCAAGCGAATACTATGGTGGGACTCCCTCCATAAAGCTGGCTGCTGCCTATGGATGTGGGTATTATCCAAATTCAAGAACATGGTTTACAGTGAATTGGGATATCACTGCCCTGTATGAAAAACAAAATAAAGGGACTATAAAAAAGGATCAGACGTTTTTCCAGGACAAGTTTACCTGTTATTCCGGGCCTAAGGTACAGGCTTACTTTTACCTTTCGCAAAAGCTCAGGCTTAATCTCAGCTTTCAAGGCTGGTTCAGGTTTACAAACGACAAATCCAGTTATACCTACGCGCAACAGGAACCGGCCACCAAAAACACAATTTTTGACTGGAACCAGCAAGTTAATGCAGGCCTGATATACAGCCTTTTTTAGCTTTACCAGTAAGTTCCTGCCGGACGTATTTATTTACTAAAAGTAATGATTCGCAAGCGCTGTATAAGCTGCATTTTCTCTTTTCACGCTCCACACTTTTAAACTTCATGATCTTACTTTTTCATGTAGAAAAACAATTAGAACAGCTTATGCAACCATTTCATCCTTATGCTTCCCTTTATGTTCAGAAAGCTGAAGAAAGCGAAGCAGTAAAGCAAAAGTATCGGAATTACAGTAAATTAATATTACTTTTGTGGAAGGCTAAACCAATACAGTATTGAGGAACGTTGTACGACTGATCAGCGGTAACAAAAGCGATGTTGAGCGGGAACTTGTGCAAGGTTGCACCCGCAACGACCGTATTGCCCAGCGCGATCTGTACCACAAGTATTGTGACGCCATGTTTACTATATCTTACCGTATAGTAAACAACCGCGACGATGCCCATGATGCCCTCCAGGATGCCTTTATACAGGTGTTCCGCGATATAGGGCAATACAGGTTCGATTCCACGCTGGGTGCTTGGATCAAAACCATAGTGGTGCGCACTTCACTCAGGCAGCTTTCGAAAAACCGGACCCTGGCTTTTGCCGATATGGACGAGGCAAAGAGCGATGAAATGATTCTGATCCCGGATACACTGAACAGCGAATACCTCGAAAAGGTAATTCTCTCTTTACCTGATGGCTACAGAACCGTTTTCCTGCTCACCGAAGTTGAAGGCTATACACATGAAGAAACGGCCAAAATGCTTGGTATTTCTGCAGGTACTTCAAAATCGCAGTTGCACCATGCCAAGAAAATGCTAAAAAACCGGCTTTCAGCATTGATGGATTGAAGGATTGATAAAAATGGACGACAACAAGAACCCTTTCAAAAAGAGGCTGAGTGAACAGCTTCCTTCGCATTCCCCCGATCCGGGGAGCTGGCAGCGCCTTTCGGCAAAGCTTGATGCGATGGATGCAGACGCAGCCTTCTATGAGAAACTTGAACAGCTGCCCACTCATTCGCCCGACCTAGGCACCTGGGCTGCCATCAGCAGCCGCCTGAGCCGGGTCGCCTACCTGAAGACTGCCGCCCGGATTGCATTGACTGCAGCTGCCGGCCTTCTCTTATTTTTCACCGTAGCACGCATATCCGAATCTTATCAGCATTCTAATGCTGTTCCTGCAATTGCCAGGATGGAAAAGCCAGGTGACCGGCCCGCCTTTGTAAAACCCACGGTAACTCTCACACCCGCAGTAACTGAATCACAAAGTCCCGTATTGCATTCTACAGTTTCCTTTTCGAATGAGAAAACGGGTAATCCGACCCAAGTTATAGAACAGTCAATTTCAGCAAATGGGTCAGGAAAGATTATTTCGGAAATCACAGCACCGGTTGTTTCCGAAGCTACTGATATAGTGCCGCTTAAACCGGAAATGGCAGCTGAAAACGTAACAGGATCAGCTGAACAAAACTCAGCTACCAACGAAACCCCGGCTTCAACTGTCAACATTCTGAAATCAGATTCCCAAACCACCTTTGCTACTCTGCCTGCAATTCAGGAAAACACTACAGCTCCAACCGCAAAAAAATATTATACTCCCGACGATCCCAAAGTCTCCGGGCAGAAGAATAATTTTGCACTTGCGATGAATTACCTGCCCGAAAATATTTACAACGGCAGCGGGAATTCCCTTTTCCATAACGTGGATCTCACAGCCAGCTATAACAAGGAGAAAGTCAGGTTTAACACCAGTTTGGGGCTGGCTTACAACGAGGAGCAGCTGGAATTTGACATGAACTACGATATCAAGACGCCAATTACGGCCACCGGTTCGGGTGGGCACCTCGATACACTCGGGTATAACGTTTCCAATATGGAATCGCAGTACCAGGGAACCGAAAAGCACCAGTATTTAACGTACAACCTGGGAATCGAAAGACGTTTGTTCCGTTTAGGCAAATTCTCATCCTGGTTCAGTGCCGGGGCCGGGTTTGGTGTCAGGCTCAACAATCCGGACCTTATATCAGCTACCGAAAAAAATATTAAAGGTCAGTTCAACGCTATGATTACCAGTGTGAACACCCCTTCAAAACCTGTTTATAACGACGTAAATATCAATTTCGTTACCGGTGTTGTTTTCAATTATGAGATTTATAAACGTCTGAGTTTTACCTTTACCCCTACTAGCCGATGGTAC